>CANQEN010000001.1 GCA_947595045.1 uncultured Bacilli bacterium
CTATGTCTGGCAACTAGACTTTCTTGGAACAATTAAGACAGATAACAATAATATTTTATCATTTATGCTACCTAATTCGCAATTTGTAATATTAGATTTATTTAAAAATTCTAATCAAGATAAAGTTGTAGGTTTCTTTGATGAGTTAGAAGAAAGAAGGCTTGTAAAACCTATATCTATAGAAGATAAAGTTGAAAGCCAAATTTTAATAGAAGAAATAAAAAAATACAAACAACTCATTACCTAATATACAAAAGGAAAATAAAAAACTATTATTTTGAAGATATGTCATTAGAGCAAATCGCTGCTGAAGAAAATTGTAGTAAAGTTGCAGTTAAGTATAGTATTGATATTGCTTTGCAAAAAATTTAAAAATTAGACTTAACTTTTTGTTTCTAAAGTGCCAAACAAGTGAGGGAGGGTTAAATCCTTTCTCACTTGTTCTTTTTGTTTATTAAGAACAATGTTCAGTTTTAATGGGATTAAGAAAACAGGAAATCAATGCTTTAAAATACTCTAACATTGATTATATAAATAGAAAATTATATTTAACATTACAACTAGGTAGAAAAACAAATGATACAATAGATGATTATCCTAGAAAAATTCTTACTAAACAAGAGGTTAAATTAAAATCTCATAATAGTGAAATAGTTTTAGATATTCCAGATATGGTATTTGAGGCTATTATAAATGAAAGCCAAAAATACAAAAGGAATAAAAAACGAAGAATAAATGACAAAACTAATCCTTTTTATGATCATAACTATATATGTTGATCAATTTATGGGAAGCCAAGAAGCAAAGATTTTCATAGAAGATATTATTTAAAATTATTAAAGGATAATAATTTGCCAAATATTAGCTTTCATGATCTTAGACATACTTATTCCACACTTCTTTTAATCAACAATTATGATTTAAAAGCAATATCAGAATTATTAGGACATGCTTCTACTATTATTACATCAAATGTTTATTTTGATAAAAATAGATTGATAATAGATTGTACGAAGGAGATGAACGGATATGTTAATCGTGTTAAACCAAATGAAAATAAGAAAGATAGAACTAATCCAATTTTAAATGATTTGGACACGAATTTTATGGTAAAAAGGTTTTTATAAAAATTTTGTTAAACTTATAAAAATAATAACAGGGAAGCATATTGTTGTTTCCTTGTTTTGTTTGTAAAATAGTGCTAGAATATATTAATGAAATGTGTTTTATATCATTTAATGTTATTTAATGATATTTAGTAAATTTGTGGCCAACATTCGTGTCCTAGTAAAAAAGTCAGATTTTGAAAGCAAAAATTTTGATTTGGACACGAATTTTTAATAAATGGACACGAATTTTGTGGTTGGTAGTAGTCGTAGTAAGGAGGCAATTATGTTTAAATTAGTATCAAAATATAAACCAAGTGGAGATCAACCCCAAGCTATAGAAGCATTAGTTAAAGGTATTAAGGAGGGCAAAAAACATCAAGTATTACTAGGGGCAACGGGAACTGGAAAAACTTTTACAATAGCTAATGTCATTAAAGAAGTTAATAAACCTACTCTAGTTTTGGCTCATAATAAGACACTTGCAGGGCAACTTTATGCAGAATTTAAAGAGTTGTTTCCAAATAATCATGTTGAATATTTTGTCTCTTATTACGACTATTATCAACCAGAAGCTTATGTAGCTAAAACAGATACATATATTGAAAAAGATGCAGCTATAAATGATGAAATAGATGAATTAAGACATTCAGCTACCTCTTCTTTATTAAATTATCAAGATGTTATTGTAGTAGCATCTGTTTCATGTATTTATGGAATTGGTGATAAAGAAAGTTATAGTGAAAAAATGATAACTATACATCAAGGTGAAGAAATAGAGAGAGATCAAATATTAGAAAAATTAGTAGCAATGATGTATGAACGAAATAATATGGATTTAAAAAGAGGTACTTTTAGAGCTAAAGGTGACGTTTTAGAAATAGTACCTATAAATCAACATAGTAAAGGAATAAGAATAGAATTTTTTGGGGATGAAGTAGATCGTATTAGTGAATTTGATGTATTAACAGGAAAAGTCATTCAAGATAAAAAAGTAGTTAGTATCTTTCCAGCTAGTCATTTTGTTACTAGTGAAGATAAATTGAAGACAGCTATAACTAATATAAAAATAGAATTAGAAGAACAATTAGAACATTTTAAAAAAGAAAATAAATTATTAGAATATCAAAGACTAATGGAGAGAACTAATTATGATATTGAAATGTTATCTGAAACAGGATCATGTAGAGGGGTAGAAAATTATTCACGACATTTAGCTTTAAAAGGACCAGGAGAAGCACCATATACTTTAATCGATTTTTTTGGGGAAGATTTTTTATTAGTAATAGATGAATCACATGTTACTATTCCCCAAATTGGTGGTATGTATAATGGTGATAGAGCCAGAAAAGAAGTATTAGTTGACTATGGCTTTAGATTACCTAGTGCATTAGATAATAGACCATTAAGATTTTCTGAATTTGAACAAAAAGTAAAACAAGCTATATATGTATCAGCAACCCCAGGTGATTATGAATTGAATAAAACCAATAATGAAATAGTAGAACAAATAATTAGACCGACAGGCTTGTTGGATCCTATAATTGAAGTTAGACCAACTACTAATCAAATAGATAATTTAGTTGAAGAAATAAATCAAATGATAAGTAAAAATAGTCGGGTATTAATTACAACCTTAACTATTAGAATGGCTGAAGAATTAACTAATTATTTAAAAAAGATAGATATTAAGGTAGCTTATCTTCATTCAGAAATAAAAACATTAGAACGTATGAAAATAATAAGAGATTTACGTATGGGTAAATATGATGTCTTAGTTGGCATAAACTTATTAAGAGAAGGATTAGATATTCCAGAAGTAGAATTAATAGCTATAATGGATGCTGATAAACAGGGTTTTTTACGTAGTGAAAAAAGTTTAATTCAAACCATTGGAAGAGCTGCTCGTAATGAAAATGGTCGTGTTATTATGTATGCTGATATAATGAGTGATGCAATGGAGAAAGCTATTAATGAAACAAAGCGACGTCGAACAATTCAAGAAAAATATAATAAAGAACATGGTATAATACCAAAAACAATTATAAAAGAAATAAGAGAAGTTATTTCTAATAATAAAGAACTAGAAAATAAAGAAACTAAATTAACTAAAAAGGATAAGCAACATTTAATTATTAAAATTGAGAAAGAAATGAAAGAAGCAGCAAAAGAGCTTGATTTTGAAAGAGCGATGGAACTTAGAGATGCTTTATTTGAATTAAAAAGTGAAGAGTGATATAATTATCAAGGAGCTGAGAATATGAATACTAAAACCACTAAACCATCAATTTCTAAAAAAATTGATTTAGCTATTCATCTTTTAGGATATACTTTAGTTTTAATAACTATATCAGTTATATTTAAAAAAACAGTATATATAGATAATGCTTTATTCGGATTATGGGGTTTAATAGCTGTAATAATTATATTTATTTTAAATAGAACTGTTAAACCATTATTAGTATGGTTAACATTACCATTAACAGCGCTAACTTTAGGTCTATTTTATCCTATTATAAATGTATTAGTATTAAAAATAACTGATTGGATATTAATGAATCATTTTGAAATAGATGGCTTTTTTATGGTATTTATAGTATCTATTATAATTTCTATTATGAATGCTATTATGGATAATGTCATTATTGATACTTTTTTAAAGAGGAGATATTAATGAATCCTATTTTTATAACTATTGGATCTATTCATATATATTGGTATGCTATTATTATTTTATTAGCTTTTGTTATTGGTTATAGCTTAGCTTCAATAGAAGTCAAAAAACAAAATATACCAAAAGACTTTTTATCTAATTTTTTCTTTTATTTGATACCTATTGTTATTATTGGGGCTAGAATATATTATGTTATCTTTGAATGGGAACAATATCAAAATAATTGGTTAGATATATTTAAAATATGGAATGGTGGTTTAGCAATCCATGGTGGTTTAATAGCTGGTCTTATTTTTACCGTATATTACACCCATAAATATAAAATAAATACTTTAAAGTTTTTAGACATTATAGTTGTTAGTTTAGCCATAGGTCAAGCAATAGGACGTTGGGGTAACTTTGTTAATGGTGAAGCCTATGGACCTATTACCACTTTACATACTCTACAACAATTATATATTCCTAATTTTATAATTCAAGGGATGAAAATTGGTTTAAATTATTATCACCCAACTTTCCTTTATGAATCTTTATTATCTATATTAACTTTTATTATTTTAATTGTAGTTAGAAAAATAAAAAAAATTAAAATAGGTCAATTAACGTCAATTTATTTGATTATGTATGGAATAAATAGATTTATTATTGAAGCACTTAGACAAGATAGTTTGATGTTAGCGCATTTTAAAGTAGCTCAAATAGTATCAATTTTCATGATTATAGGGGGAATAAGTTTGATGATATATTCAGTACGTAAATTGGAATATTATCATGAGAGGTGAATATGAAACATAAAGTAGTTGTTTTAGGTGGTGGGACTGGAATGTCTTATCTACTTCGATGTTTAAAACAATATCCAATTGATATAACAGCTATTGTATCTGTTTGTGATGATGGTAATAGTACTGGTATATTGCGAGAAGAATTTAATATACCAGCTGTTGGTGATATTAGAAAAGTATTAGTTGCTTTAGCTGAAACAGAACCATTGGTAATGGATTTATTTAATTATCGTTTTAGTACGACTAGTGATTTAGACGGACATGCTGTGGGAAATCTATTATTGACAGCTATGACAGAAATTAATGGTAATTTATCAGATGGTATTGAAGCTTTAAGTAAAGTATTAAATTTAAAGGGTAAAGTAGTACCACTAACTGAGGATAATGTTATTTTAATGGCTAAAATGAAAGATGGAACTATTGTTGAGGGAGAGCATAATATAACTATGTCTAAAAAACAAATTGATAAAGTTTATTATAAAGAAAATCCAACTCCAACCATAGCTGCTTTAAAGGCAATAGAAGAAGCTGACTTAATTATATTAAGTATGGGTAGCTTATTCACTAGTATTATTCCTAATTTAATCTGTGATAAAGTAATTGAACAAATAGAAAAGAGCCAAGCAAAAATAATGTATGTGTGCAATATGATGACTCAGCCTGGAGAAACAGATTCATTTACAGTAACAGATCATGTAATTATGTTAAATAAATATTTAGGAGATCGTAAAGTTGATGTAGTTATAGCCAATAATGGAGAAATTGATAGTGAATTAGCTAAAAAATATGAAACATGTGAGCAAAAAAATCCTGTTATTTTTGATGAATCTAATTTTAAAAAACTAGATAATCAAATTATAGGTGATGATTTAGTATCTATTTCAAATAATATGCTACGACATAATATTGTTAAATTAGGATTTCATATTTTCTCATATTTATTACAATTGTAGGTGATTATATGTCCTTTACTAGTATTGTTAAAAATGAAGTTAGTAAGTTAGTTAGTGATAAAGTAGAAAATATATCAGAATTATCAGCTATTTTAAGAAATAGTTCAAATATTAATGATAATATTAAAATAACGACAGAGAATGCTAGTGTCGCTAGACATATTTTTTCTTTATTGAAAGAAACATATGGTATTATTGCTAAAATAACAGTTAGACGAGGTTATAATTATAATAAAAAATACATTTATATTTTAGAGATTAATCATAAAATTAAATTTATTATAGAATCCTTAAATTTAGATAGAGATATTCCTAATGAGTATTTAATAAGTGATGATAAGACAACTAGAGCTTATTTAAAAGGCTTATTTCTAGCTTGTGGAAGTATTAATGATCCCAAGAAATCTCGCTACCATTTAGAATTTTTTGTAAATAGTGAGACTTATGCTAAATATATTAGTAATTTATTAAATCAGTTTTCATTAAAAAGTAAATATTTAAAGCGTGATAATAAATATATGATTTATATTAAAGAGGCTGAAAAAATAGGTGACTTTTTAAGAATTATCAATGCTATAAATGCCCTATTCTATTATGAAGATATTAGAATATATAGGGATCATAAAAATATGACTAATAGATTAAATAACTGTGAACAAGCTAATGTTGATAAAGCCATTAGTAGCGCTATGGATCAATTAAAAGATATTGAATTAATAGAATCAATTAGTGGTTTAGAATTATTGTCAGAAAAAGAACAAATAGTAGCTATCTATCGTCAAAAATATAAAGAATCTACACTACAAGAATTAAGTGAAATAATTAGTTTAGAGACAGGTATTAATATTACTAAATCAGGTATTTATCATCGTTTAAAAAAAATTAAAGATTTAGCTAATAAAATAAGGAACAAAAAAAGTGACTAATCACTTTTTTTCTTTACTAAACTTTTATTATCATTATTATGTAATGATAACAAACTATAAATGTTTTCTATATTATTAGTCAATATCCATTTATTATCAATTTGATCTATTTCTAATTTTAAATTAATAAACTCTCTAGTTTTAAAATTAAAAAATTGCGTTTTACCAGATTCATCATTTATCTCTAACAAATTAAAATTATTTTTGTGTACCCTACTCTTTTTATTATTCATTAAAATATTACTATTATCATCAATTATAGTATAAGCATCATAGTTTCGTGCCCAATTTCCAGAATGATAACATAATATACCATGATCATAATATATATGGTTATGTCCCATATGAGTTAATTCAAATAAAACTTTTAAATTTTCATCAATTATATGATATTTAATTACATTACCTTTATCTTCTATCATAGCAATACAAACACCATCACAGAAAGAATTTATTTCAGTATAAGGAACATTAATTTTATTATTACTTTGAGCATTATAAATATAGTTTTGATTATTTTGGGTAATAAAGAAGTATTTATAATTACTGTCATTTAAGGCTTCTACGTTTTTACAATTTTTTATCAAAATTTCAAGTGTTTTTTGATTCATTATACCATAGGAGTTATCATTATAACAAATTTTAACAAAATCTTTTTGTATTAAATAAGAACTAAGACTAAAATTACCAGATAGAATTTTATCATTTTCTAAATTAATAAAAATAGTCTTATAATTTTGCTGTGCTATTGTAAAACTCATAATAAAATGGTTATCAAAACCACCAATTAAAGATGGCCTACCTTTAATTCCTATTTCATAGTTTTTTAAAATTTCTAACTTATTATTTAAAATAAATAGTGTACCATCTTTTAAAACACCAATTCTATCTTTATTAAATTGTATAATATAATTAGCTTTATCTATGTAAACTTCTTTATTAAAACCAATAATAGAAGAAGCTGTCGATTGATTTAATATAAATTTATTATTATCTATAATATCAATATTACCTTGAATTGGAGAAATGATAGTATAACCATCTCTATCTATAGCCTTGCTTTGATTATTATTAGTTGATTTAAGTAGTAACAAATTATTTTCATAACTTTTACAATACATATTATCTGGTATAGAAATATAATTTAAATTATCTAAATTATAAATTTTCTTACCATATTTACCATAATCAATCTCTAATAGTCCTTCTTTAATATAATTAATATTTCTTGCTTTTTTTATTAACCTTTTTTGATCATGAATTCTAACTAAAGAATACTCTAAAAAATAATTTTCACTAATTAAGTAGTCAATATTTTGATATCTTATTACTTTAACCTCTGAATAATTATCACATTCTAAAGTTAAAGTATCATTAGTTATAAAGTTTATATCTATACTTCTAGTTTTGCCAATTACATGAATATAACCAAAATCTAATTTATCAATTGATGTAACATCCATATATTTATAAATATTATCTAATTTATTTTCCATAAAACCTCCTTCATTGTTCTATATTTCAACAAATATAAAATTTAATTGCAATTAAAATTTTTTTCTTTTTAAGACAATTAATTAAATTTATAGTATAATATAATTAGTTGCATAAGAAGGTGAAATGATGAATAACTTATTTAATAAAATGACATCATTATTAAAAAAATATGATTCAGTTATTTTAATGGGACATCAAAATCCTGATTTAGATGCAATTGGATCTATGCTAGGTATGTATGAAATATTATTAAAGTTAAAAATAACTCCATACTTATTTTTAAAGAAAGATAATAATAGTTATGATGATACTATCAAAGAAATAATAAAATTAACAAATAAATATAATTATACATACATAAATAAATATAAAAATATAATAACTGACAAAACTTTATTAATTATATTAGATGTTCATCAAGATAATAGAATAGAATATCCTAAAATATTAAACAGCAAAATAGACGTTATAGTATTAGATCATCATATAAAGAATAGTAATTATATTAGAAATACGGTTTTATTTTATATTGATTCTAGCTTATCTAGTATGGTTGAATTAGTAGGACATTATTCTAAATATTTAAATATTCCATTTACCTCTATAACTGCAACAGTTATGTTAGGGGGGTTAGAAATAGATACTAATATGTATAATTTAAAAACAACAGAACAAACCTATAAAATAGCTGCCTATTTTACTAAATTAGGAGCTGATAATATATTAAAACAAAATTTATTAAAAGAAAATAAAGCCGATTATTTGAGAAAAGCTGATTTTATAAAGAAAAGTTATACTATTGATAATATAGCTATATGTGTTATTAATAATAAATTTAAAAATAGTGAATTAGCTGAAATAGCAGATGAATTATTAAAATTTGAAGATATAGAGGCTTCCTTTGTAATTGGAAAACTAGATAATAATTATATAGGAATAAGTGCTAGATCTATAGGAAATATAGATGTCTGTACTATTATGAAATTATTTAATGGTGGAGGACATTCTAATACAGCTGCAGCTCAGATAGAAAATACCACGATTAAAGAGATAGAACAACAATTAAAAGAAAGGTTGGAAAATATACAATGAGAATAATTTTATTACATGATATAAAAAAGCAAGGTAAAAAAGGTGACGTTTTAGAAGTAAAAGATGGTTATGGCCAGTTTTTAATTACACAAGGAAAAGCTATTATGGCTACTAACCAAAATATTGGAAAATTAAATCAAGAAAAGAAAGAACAACAGAAATTAGAACAAGAAGAAATAAAAGAATGTCAAAAAATTAAACAAAAATTGGAACAGGAAATTATTGTTTTTAAAGTAAAAACAGGCTTACAAGATAAAGTATTTGGAAGTATTAGTGTTAAACAAATAAATGAACAATTAAATAAAATGGGATATAAAATTGATAAAAAACAAATTATAATTGATAGTCCATTAGATTGTTTAGGGATACACAATATTAATATAAAATTACATAAGCAAGTAATAGCAACTATAAAAGTAAATTTAACAAAATGAGGTGATTAAATGCCAGAGAAAACTATTCCCCACAATATAGATGCTGAAATGTCAGTTATAGGTTCTATGTTTTTAACTAAGAAAGCATTACAAAAGGGATTAGAATTATTAAATAGAGATGATTTTTATTTAGATGCTCATAGTAAAATATTTGAATGTATTCAAACTATTGATAATCAAAAAAAACCAGTAGATATAACTACGGTATCAGAAGAATTAAATAATCGTGGTTGGTTAAAACAAGTTGGGGATATGGAATATATTGCTGATTTAATTAATAATGTACCAACTACAGCTAATATGGATGAGTATATTAAAATAGTTGAAGAAAAATCATTACTTAGAAAATTAATAGATCAGGCAACAGAAATTGTTAAGAATAGTTATAATGCTGGTAGTGATATTAGTGATTTTTTATATGAAGCTCAAAAAAAAATAGCTAGTGTTTCTGATGGTCTTAGAACAACAGAATTTAAACCTATTCAAATGGTATTAACTAAGACGCAATCTGATTTAGAGGCATTAGCGACTAATAAAGGTGAGATTACAGGCATTCCTAGTGGATTTTATGATTTAGATAAAATAACGACTGGTTTTCATCCTCATGAATTAATTATAATAGCAGCTAGACCTGGTATGGGAAAGACAGCAATAGCTCTTAATATAGTAACAAATATAGCTATTAATGCTAAAAAAACCGTTGCTTTATTTAATATGGAAATGGGAGCTGAACAATTAGTTACTAGAATGTTATCATCAGTAGGTCAAATAGATGGTAATAAATTAAAAACAGGATCATTAGAACATAGTGATTGGAAAAGAGTTAATGAAGCTATTAGTCGTCTATCAGATACTAAAATATTTATTGATGATAATGCTGGTCAGTCAGTGGCTGAAATTAGAGCTAAATGTAGAAGGTTAAAAAGTTCTTCTAGTGGATTAGATATTGTTATTATCGATTATTTAACATTAATACAAAGTGCTAATAAAGGTGGTAGTATAGGACAAAATAGGCAACAAGAAGTAGCTGATATATCTAGAGCATTAAAAACAATGGCTATGGAATTAGATGTTCCTGTAATTGCTTTGTCACAATTATCACGTGGCATTGAACAGCGAACAGATAAAAAACCTATGCTAAGTGATTTGCGTGAATCAGGTGCTATAGAACAGGATGCTGATATTGTAGCTTTTCTACATTGTTCAGACGAGGAAAAAGAAAAAGAAGATAGTCTTATGGAACTAGTTATTAGAAAACATCGTAATGGACCACTTAAAGATATTCCATTGATATTTCAACGTGCTACTAGTACTTTTGTTAACGTGGCAAGTAATGAAGTAGCAGAAGTTTAGGTGATAATATGAAAAAAATATTGACTTATATAGGAATAATATTAGTAGCTAGTGCTATATTCTTTTTACAGTTTAAATATTCTAGAAGTATCCAACCATATTCTTTATATCAAGTCTATTTAGATGATAAAGTATTGGGTGTAATAGAATCACAAAAAAAATTAGAAAATTATATAGAAAATCAAGGTAAATTAATTAAAGAACAAATAAAGAAATATCAAGATCAATTAGAGACTTTAACTAATTTTGAAACTATTGTAGATCGTGTTATCTCTAATGATAGAGATTATTATGATACCTTACAAAGATTAAAATCATTAAAAAATTTTTATCAACAATTGAGTAATATAGTACAAAAAGACGGAACTTTTTTAAGTGAAGATAGAAAACAAATAGAAGATATAATAAATGATGAAATAAGTATTAATATGGATGATATTGATATTAATAAAAATAAAATAAAAAATTATCCATTATTAGTAAATAGATTAAATGAAGAAATAGGATTACTTAATAAACAAATATTAGATTATATAAATAGTACTAAAGAAGAGTTAGATTTAACTGATACAGAAGAATATTATTTAGAACAATATACAAATGAAAAAGGTTATGAAGTAGCTTATAATAATCAATATGATATGCAAAAATATATTAATGAAAATGAAGTATATACTTATTCTTCTGATATATATGCTCCTTTAGGTATAAAAATTGAAAAAATAAATACTTATACAAAAAAAATAGATGATACTAAAGAAATATATAATCAAATTATAGATGCTAAACCATGTACAATAGAGGGATATCAATTTAAATTAAGAAAAGAAAATAGTCATAATTTAAATGTCAGTGCTACTATAGGTATTTTATCCCCTACTAATTATGAAGATGTTCGTACTTATAATGCAAATGATGTAATTATTTATGTAACGGATCCTCAGATATTTAATGATGCTATTGAAAAAATGGCTGAAGTATTTGTAGGTAGTGATGAATATGAGGCATATAAAAATAATACCCAAGAAGAAATAAATGAAACAGGTACTATTATTGATAATATTTATGTAGAAGAAGATATAACATATAAAAAAGTTAATATATCTATAAAGGAAAAAATATATAATGATGCTGATGAATTATCTAGTTATTTATTATATGGTGATGATATGCAAATAACAACAGCTCAAGCATCATCAACAGATACAGTTACTTCATTAGCATATAATAATGGTATTACCGTAGAAGAATTTTTCTTATTTAATAAAGATTTTACTAGTATAAATAATATATTCTTTGATGGGCAGGAAGTAACTATAGCTAAATTAAATCCTCAACTTAATTTAGTAGTGGAGGAATATGATATATCAGATAAAACAACAGCGTATGATACCGTTGAAAAATATGATGAATCTCTTACAGTGGGTAGCTCAGTAGTAACACAAGAAGGGGCTGATGGTGTAGAACGTGTAAGTCAAAATGTTAAGAAAATTAATGGTACAATTGTATATGTAGACCCTGTTAGTAAAGAAACGATTAAAAGTCCTACTAGTGAAATTATAACAGTAGGTACTAAAGTAGTTCCAAATGTAGGTAGTACTAGTAGCTGGGGTTGGCCTACAGCTAGTGGTTATACTTTATCGTCATACTTTGGTTATCGTTCTCAAGTATTTGGAGAGGGAGATTTTCATAGTGGTATTGATATAGCTGGAACAGGATATAACTCACCAGTATATGCAACTAATAATGGTGTTATAGTAACTATGACTAAAACATATAGTTACGGTAATTATATCATGATAAATCATAATAATGGATATTATACTCTTTATGCACATATGAATGGTTTTGTAAATGGATTATCAGTAGGATCAGTCGTTTCTAGAGGACAGCAAATAGGATATGTAGGAGCATCGGGTTGGGCAACAGGACCTCACTTACATTATGAAATAAGAGTATGTGAGAAGTATGCTTGTATAACTAACCCGTTACAATATTACCGATGAGAGTAATTGTATTATCAAGTGGTAGTAAAGGTAATAGTGTCTATATAGAAACCAATAATCATCGCATATTAGTTGATATAGGCACCTCTTCTTTATATGTTGAACGTTCTCTTAAAAATTATAATATTGATCCTAAAACAATAGATAGTATATTTATAACCCATGCTCATACAGATCATATTGCAGGAATAAATGTATTTAGTAAAAAATATCATCCTGACATATATTTAACTGAAAAAATAGAAAAAGAAGCTAAATTAAATATTGTAAATCAAGTATATATTAATAAACCCATTATCTTAGATACTTTAACTATTACCCCAATAAAAACATCACATGATGCAGCAGATTCCCATGGTTATTTATTTGAAGAGAATGGAACATCAGTTGTATATATAACTGATACAGGATATATTAATTCTAAATATCATCTCCTACTCCAAAATCATTCTATGTATATATTTGAAAGTAATCATGATGTAGAAAAATTAATGAATAATACCAAATATCCTCATTATTTAAAAATGCGAATTATTAGTGATAAAGGACACTTATCTAATAAAGATTCTGCTTATTATTTATCTAACTTTATTGGTGATAAAACAAAGTATATTGTTTTAGCCCATTTAAGTGAAGAAAATAATGATCCAGAATTAGCCTTAGAATCTTTAACTAGTACTTTAAAGAGTAAAAATATTAATTTTGTTAGTGATAATATATACATAGCCAAACAAAATGAAACATTAGGGGTATTTGAATTATGATTAAAATTATTTGTGTGGGAAAAATAAAAGAGAAATATTGGCAATTAGCCATAGATGAGTATTTAAAAAGGTTATCTAAATATACTAAGATATCTATAATTGAATGTTCAGATTATGACTATAATGATATAAATAAAACCTTAGAAAAAGAAAAAGATATTATTGTAAAGCATATTAGTGATAAAGATTATATTATTACTATGGAAATTGATGGAATTATGATGGACTCAGTTACTTTTTTTAATTATTTAGAAAAGCAACAAATCAATTATACTAATATAACTTTTATTATTGGTGGTTCATATGGTTTACATCAATATATAAAACAAATAAGTAATAAATCTATATCTTTTTCTAAAATGACTTTTCCTCACCAATTATTTAGAATTATATTATTAGAACAAATATATCGTAGTTATAGAATAAAAAACAATGAAACTTATCATAAATAAAAAAATTACTCTTTTATATTAACAATATGAAATGAATGAAGTAAGTCTATGAACAGAAAAAATAAGTTAATTAGGTAACTAAATAATAATAAAATGAGAAAAAAGTGTAGTTAATGATGAAGTTGTCAATAAAAAGTAGACACGAAAAAAGTAATTATTAAAAACCTAGTTGAGTTTGATATTCAACTGGTTTTTTATATTGAAGTGCTTATTATGGTCTAAAATTATTATTATCCCATACAATATCATCAGTAAACTATTGAACTGTGTTCTAATTATTTATGTCAAAATCAATATACATTTTTTTATCTAGCCATTTTTTGATAAAAATATTTGTATAAAAAAAGATAAAAATAATCATTATTAAGTAGGAGGCAATAACATGATTAAAAAAATAATGGTTATTTTACTTATATTAGCAATATATATTATGATTGGACAAAAGACAGAGCAGTATGATTTAATACCAAAAGATGCTATTAGAGTAAGAGTAATTGCTAATAGTAATAGTAATGAAGATCAAGAAGAAAAATATACTATTACCGAAAAGTTAGAAACATATTTGTATGATGCATTAAAAGACGTAGATAATGTTAAATTAGCTAAACAAACAATCAGTGATGAATTACCTAATATTGAAAAAATTGTTAGTAGTAATTTAACCCAAAATGATAAATTTAATGTTAATTTTGGAATGAATTATTTTCCTAAAAAAGAATATAAAAGTATAAATTATGATGAAGGATATTATGAATCATTAGTAATAACATTAGGCGAAGGATTAGGAGATAATTGGTGGTGTGTTTTATTTCCTCCACTTTGTCTATTAGAAGGTACAGAAAGTACTGATGTAGAATATAGATCATTGGTAAAAGAAATAGTAGATAAATTTTTTGAATAAAATAGACATAGATTAGTAAAATGATATAGGAGGATATATGAATTTACTAATCATAATAGTTGTAGCAGTATCATTAAGTATGGACGCTTTTTCATTAGCGCTCCTATATGGAACATTAAATTTTAAAAAGAAAACAATAATATCATTATCGATAATAGTTGGTCTATTTCACTTCTTTATGCCATTAATTGGAGTTTTAATTAGATTATTTATTGAAAATTTTGTATCCAGTTACTTAGATTTAATTACATTAATTATTTTTTGTTATATTGGATTAGATATGATTTTTACTAATGATAGTGAAGTAAAAAGTATAAGTGAATTATCATATAAAGAACAATTATTATTTGGATTAGCTGTTAGTATAGATAGTTTATCTATTGGTATTAGTTTAGTTAATAATTATCTATTGTCAGCTTTTATCTTTTCTATATTTAGTTGTCTTTTCACATATATGGGATTATTATTAGGTAAAAAGATTAATCATATATTTGGTAAAATATCTACTATAATAGGAGGAATAATTTTAATTATATTGGGAATTATTTTCTTTATATATTGATTTTAGATTGTAAAAGATGTTAATATATAAATATATGTAAAATATTATAAAGTGATTAAGGAAATAAAAACATAATAATTGCTTTATTTATTTTTTTATATTAAGATTATGATGGTGATAACTATGTTAGTTAACATGGATAAAATGTTAAAGAAAGCTCAAAGGGAACATTATGCAGTAGCACAATTTAATATTAATAATTTGGAATGGACTAGATTTATATTAGAAGAATGTAATAGCAATAGTTCTCCTGTTATATTAGGGGTTAGTGAGGGAGCTATTAAATATATGGGTGGTTATAAAATAGTGGTTGATATGGTTAATGATTTAATTGCCTATTTAAATATAACTATTCCTGTTAGTATACATTTAGATCATGCTAGTAGTTTTGAATCATGTAAAAAAGCAATTGATGCTGGTTTTACTTCTGTTATGATAGATGCTTCTAGCGAAACATTAGATAATAATATAAATATTACTAAACAAGTAGTTGATTATGCTAAAGATCATAATGTTACAGTTGAGGGAGAAATAGGACATATAGGTAGTAATGAAGATAGTAATAACAATGGTATTTTGTATGCTAATGTTGAAGATTGCATTAAATATGTGCAAGCTACTAATATTGATTTTTTAGCGCCAGCTTTAGGTAGTGTTCATGGTCCATATCATGGTAAGCCTATTTTAAACTTTGATAGAATGATTGAAATAGCTCATCAAACTAAACTACCTTTAGTATTACATGGTGGTAGTGGCATATATGATGAACAAATAAGACAAGCCATTGATTGTGGTATAGTAAAGTTAAACATTAATACTGAGCTACAAATGGCTTGGACTAAGGCTGTTAGAATTAAATTACAAGATGATAAAGAAGTATATGATCCAAGAAAAATTATTAAAGCTGGAGAAGAAGCATTGAAAAAAGTAGTAAGAGATAAAATTCAATTATTAGGCTCTTTCCACAAACAATAAACACCAACAGATAAGAAAAACATATAGTATTATTGGAGGGAAGTAAGGATGAATAAAATAAAAATAAATGGTGGAAATAAATTAGCAGGAACAATAAAAATAAGTGGTGCGAAAAATAGTGCAGTTGCTTTAGTACCAGCAGCCCTATTATCTGATGAAACAGTAACAATTGATAATATACCTAATATCTCAGATATAGATGCTTTAAATGAAATATTAACTTATTTAGGTGCAAAAGTAACAAGGCAACAAGAAACTATCAAAATTGAAGCCAGAAAAGTTCAAAATAAAGTAATACCTGAATATTTGTCAAAAAAATTAAGAGCATCATATTATTTTATGGGGGCTTTATTAGGAAAATATAAACAAGTAGAAATATATTTTCCTGGAGGTTGTTCTATAGGGGCTCGTCCTATTAATTTACATTTAAAGGGTTTTGAAGCTTTAGGAGCTAAAATAGAAGAAAATGGTAATTTATATAAAATTAAGGCTGATGAACTTATAGGTAATCATATTTATTTAGATATTGCAAGTGTTGGGGCTACTATTAATATTATGTTAGCAGCTGTTAAAGCTAAAGGTATTACGGTTATAGAAAATGCTGCTAAAGAGCCAGAAATAACTAATGTAGCAACATTCTTAAATAATATGGGTGCTAAAATAACTGGAGCTGGTACTAGTGAAATTAGAATAACTGGTGTAGACTATCTAGGTAGTGGTTTTGCTGAAGTTATACCTGATAGAATAGAAGCTGGTACTTATATCATAGCTGGTGCTTTAATAGGTGATAATTTAAAAATAGATAATATTATACCAGAACATGTAGAATCCTTACTATTTAAACTAAAAGAAATGAATGTTAAAATGGATATAAATAGTGATAATGTTATTATTTATAAATCAGATCATTTAAAGGGAGTAAATATTAAAACGCAAGTATATCCTGGATTTCCAACTGACTTACAACAACCAATAACTACTTTGTTAACACAAGCTAATGGTAAGTCAATTATAGAAGAGACTATCTATGAAAATAGATTTCAAAATATACCATATCTTATTCAGATGGGTGCTAATATTAATATAAAAGATAATAATGCTTTTATTGATGGACCAATGATATTAAAAGGTAGTAATGTATCAGCAACTGATTTAAGAGCTGGAGCTTGTCTTATATTAGCTGGATTAGTAGCTAATGGAACGACCGAGATAGAAAATGTAGAGCATATACTTAGAGGGTATGAAAATATCATAGAAAAATTAACTAATGTTGGTGCTAATATTGAGTTAATAGAAATATAATAAAGTAGCTTAGGCTACTTTTTTTATGGAGGCATAATGAAGAAAATAATTACACTTATTTTAATTGTAATAGCAATAATTATTATATATTATCAGAATATGACTAAAAGTAATATTAAATTATTATTTAGTGATAATAATAAATATGAATATACATATGTATATAATGACACTAGAATACCAGATATTATTAGAGATATAGAGAATAACATAACTATTAAAGATAAAACAATTCAGAATTTACTAGTAACATCTAATATTATTGAAATAGATATTAATAATTTAGTACATACTAATAATATATCATCTATTTTATCTAATCTTAATTATTTAGAAATATTAGTAAAAACAATACGTAAATATAGTAAAGAACATATTAAATTATATCTATTAAAAGAGAAAACGGATTTAGATAAATACGCTAATGAAAAAATAATACAAATTTTAAATAAGTATGATATAATAATGGTGAGGTGAGATTATGAATCAAATATTTACTAAAGTATTTTTATGGATGTTTATTGGTCTAGCTATCACGTTTGGTGTAGGATATTATGTATCAACTAATGATGTAATGCTTGGTAATGTATTTAGTAATTATTTTTGGATAATTGTTATAGCTGAAATAGCAGTAGCTCTTTTCTTAGGGGTTAGAATTAGAAAGATGTCCCCTACTACAGCCACTATAAGTTATTGCTTATATTCTCTTTTATCAGGATTAACTTTTTCATCAGTATTTGTAACCTATAAATTAGAATCTATTATATGGGTATTTGCAATAACAGCTATAGTAATGCTAGTAATGAGTATAATAGGATATGTAACTAAAATGGATTTGACCAAATTAGGATCATTTCTATTAATGGCTTTAATTGCTACTATATTAGTATCAATTGCTAATATTTTTATAGGTAGTGAGACATTTGACTTAGGAATAAATATTGTTGTTATATTAGTCTTTGTAGGATATACTGCGTATGATGTTCAAGTTATAAAAAGAAATTTATATGGCATTGAGAATGAACAAAATTTAGCTATTTATGGAGCTTTGGAATTATATTTAGATTTTATCAATATTTTTATAAGACTTCTTGAAATATTTGGAGATACTCGTGATTAATGCATTATCAAATGCATTTTTTTCTTGCAATTATTACAAATATTTGCTACAATATGAACGTATTAAATTACTATGACTCATATAGGTCATGGCGGAAGGAGATATGTTATGAAAAAAGGAATTCATCCAGAATATGTTGAAACTAAAGTAACATGTGCTTGTGGTAATACATTTACTGTAATGTCTAATAAAGACGAATTACATTTAGAAGTATGTAATAAATGCCATCCATTTTTCCAAGATGGAAAAGTAAATGCATTAACTTCAAGAGCTGGTCGAGTTGAAAAATTTAATCGTAAATATGGTTTTGATCAAAAATAAGATGGTAAACATCTTTTTTTGATATGTATATAAAAATAATTAGTATTCATAATAATATTGGTGATATTATGGATTTTTCAGAACTAAATACAGTATTTTTTAGAGGTATAGTATCTTTATTTGTTCTTTTTATTGTAACTAAAATATTAGGTAAAAAGCAAGTATCAGAGTTAAGTATATTTGATTATGTTATTGGTATATCTATTGGTAATTTTGCAGCTGAAATGACTATTAATACTGATTCACCAGAAATAAATGGTATATTTGCTGTTATTCTATTTGGGGTAGTAGCATATGTAGTATCTTATTTAACATTAAAAAGTATAACTTTAAGAAGATTCTTTATGGGTACACCTACTATTATTATTCAAGATGGTAAACTTTTAAAACAAAATATGAAGAAAGTTAAATTAGATGTTAATGATTTATTAGAAGAGTGTAGAATTAATGGTTATTTTGATATATCCCAAATAAAGTGTGGTATATTAGAAGTAAATGGTGAAATGAGCTTTTTACCGTTTGCTAAGTATAGACCATTGCAAACAAGTGATATGAATATTAAAGTACCAGTTGATAATGTACAAGCTAACGTTATTATTGATGGTAAAATTATGAAAGAGAATTTATATAATATGGAAAAAGATGAAAAATGGTTATTACAACAACTAAAAATACAAGGATATAAAGAAATAAAAGATATTCTTCTATGCACTATTGATAATAATCAAAAAGTAACTGTTTATGAGGCTAATAATGAAGTTAAATCTAATGATATATTTGAATAAAAAGATTATCTTTAATTGGAATGCACCCTTTGGAGTAGACATTAATTGTAGATAACCTTTTTATATTCTCTTTTTTAATTCTTTTTTTATTTGTTTTTTTATACTACTTTTTCCTTTTCTTATAACTTTTTTTCTAATTTTTTTGCTAAAAAGACAAGCTATAATAATTATAATAATAACAATACCAATTATATAGTAATATGAACTATTATCTTCTTCCCCACTCCACATTCCTACTTTATTCTTTTTAGCTAACTCTTGTGTTTTTTCTAATTCACTAGTATACTTATAATCACCATATAAATAAGCTACTTCAGCATACCCCTGTTCAATTAATTCTTTTTGTAATAATTGATTATCAACAAATACCCAAACTAAATCCCTATCATATTTATCTTGCCTATTACTATTATCATCATATTCTAACCTGATATTATTAGCTCCAGTAAGCCTTTTACAAGTATAATTACTAGCCTCTTTACCATAAGCCTCTACCCTTGTTTTAGTACTAACAGTTTCAGGAGTATCAATAGCTAAAAATCTAGCTTTAATAACCTCACCTTGATAATTAAATTTAGCTGTATCTCCATCAACACAATTATTTAGAGTAACATCAATACTATACGCTTTTACTATATTAATATTAAAGAATAATATAAATAACAAAATAAATTTTTTCATAATCATCACTATAAATATTATAAAATAAAAAAAGAATTATTGGTATCCTAAATTAATAACTTTACATATTATTTATTTAGTGATATAATCCATAGGTGTCAAAAGGAGTTGAGGTATAAATGAATAAAAGAAATATAGCAATAATAGCCCATGTAGACCATGGCAAAACAACCTTAGTAGATAAATTATTGCAATCATCAGGAACATTTAGAGATAATGAAACAGTCCAAGATAGAGCAATGGATTCTAATGATATCGAAAGAGAAAGAGGCATAACTATATTAGCTAAAACAACAGCCATTAATTATAAAAATTATCATATCAATATATTAGATACGCCAGGGCATGCTGATTTTGGTGGTGAAGTAGAGCGAATAATGAATATGGTAGATGGTGTACTATTAGTAGTTGATGCTTATGAAGGAACAATGCCTCAAACCAGATTTGTATTAAAAAAAGCTATGGAAGCAGGAGTAAAACCAATTGTTATTGTTAATAAAATAGATAAAGAATCAGCTAGACCTAAAGAGGTTATAGATGAGGTTATGGATTTGTTTATTGAATTAGGTGCTGATATCGAAGACTTAGATTTTCCAGTAGCATACTGTTCAGCTATAAATGGAACATCATCATTTGATCCTGATATAAATACTCAAGAAGAAGGTATGAGTAAAATATTAGATATGATAATAGATTACATACCAGAACCTAGAGTTGATATTAATGGTTCATTACAATTCCAACCAGCTTTATTAGATTATAATGACTTTGTAGGAAGAATTGGTATTGGGTTAGTACATCGTGGTAAAATAAAAGTAAATCAAATGGTTAGTTGTGTTAGAACAGATGGATCTATTAAACAATTTAGGGTAGCTAAAATATATGGCTTTTTAGGATTGAAAAGAATAGAAATAGATAGTGCTGAAGCAGGAGACATTGTAGCAATAGCAGGCTTACCAGATATATCAGTGGGAGAAACAGTATGTGATATAGGATTAGAAGAAGCATTACCTCTACTCCACATAGATGAACCAACTTTACAAATGACATTTGGTGTAAATACTAGTCCATTTTGTGGTAGAGAGGGAAAAATAGTAACAGCTAGAAAAATAGAAGAAAGATTAATTAAAGAAACAGAAAGAGATGTATCACTAAAAGTAGAACCTAATGACTCAGAATCATTTATTGTATCAGGACGTGGAGAACTACACCTATCTATTTTAATTGAAAATATGCGTAGAGAAGGATTTGAATTACAAGTATCAAAACCACAAATAATACAAAAAGAAATAAATGGAATATTAATGGAACCATTTGAAGATTTGCAAATAGATGTACCCGAAGAATATGTTGGTAATGTAATAGAAGCTTTAGGCAATCGAGAGGGCATTATGGATAATATGACTAATCAGGAAAATCAAGTTACATTAAAATATACAGTTCCTACTCGTGGACTAATTGGTTTTATGACAGAATTTATGACTATGACTAAAGGGTATGGTATTGCTAATCACACCTTTAAAGAATATCGAGCTTTAGCTGGTTCTACAGTTGGTTCTAGAAAACAAGGTGTATTAGTATCAATGGAAAGTGGCAAAGCTACAGCCTATGCTTTGGGTGGACTAGAAGATAGAGGAGTTATGTTTATTGAACCTGGTACTGAAGTATATGAAGGTATGATTGTTGGTGAAAATAATCATGATAATGATTTAGCTGTCAATGTTGTAAAAGGAAAACAATTAACTAATACTAGAAGTGCTGGAAAAGATCATACTGTTGTTTTAAAAAGACCTAGACAAATGAGTTTAGAGGTATGTTTAGATTTTATAAATGAAGATGAATTAGTAGAAATCACACCACTTAACTATCGTATGCGTAAAAAAATATTAAATACAAATGAAAGAAAAAAATTTGATAGTAAAAAGTAAATACATTATTATTTAATAAATAAAAAAGGCTGTAATGAAATGATACAATTTCACTCAGTTCTTTTTTCTTTATTTTCAAACTAAAAAATATTGTAATTAAAAGACTTCATGATGATTTTATGATATAAAATAATTGACGAAATAATATACATTTTATTTTATAGTATATTTTAACAAAAAAAGTTTGAGTAAAGACTTAAAAACAAGTATTTTCTATTATATTTAATATAATATTGTTAAATAGCATAGAAACGGGAGTATATTTATTACAGCTATTTTCTCCTCTAAGTATAGAATAAAATTACATATCTACACCTTTTGAAATTGAATTTTACTTTAGTTTTTAGATATAACAGTTTCTTATAACAATATTTTATAGGGGAATAGATTTATTAATAAAATTATGATAAAATTAAATTAGTATGTATTGAAGTGAGAAAAGGTGAAAGAATGGGAAAGATTATAGCATTTGTAAATCAAAAAGGTGGTGTTGGAAAAACAACATCTAGTATTAATTTAGCAGCCTCATTAGGTTTACTTGGCAAGAAAACTTTATTAATTGATTTAGATCCACAAGGTAATAGTACTACTGGTGTAGGTATTAATAAAAGTGATATAAAGAAAAGTGTTTATGAGTTATTAATTGGAGAAGCAGATATTAAAGAAGTTGTAATAAAAACAAAGTTTAAAAATTTGTATACAATACCAGCTTCTATTAATTTAGCTGGTGTTGATATGGAGTTAATGAACTTGACTAGAGAGATTGATGGTTTTGTAGCACAATTACAGTTAAAAAAATATCTAAGTCAGATTAGTGATATATTTGACTATATTATTCTAGATTGCCCTCCGTCATTAGGTTTAATTACAACTAATGCCCTAGCATCTTCTAATTCGGTTATTATTCCAGTTCAATGTGAATTTTTTGCTCTTGAAGGAATTATGCAATTGTTAAATTCGATTATGATTGCTCAGAAAAAATTGAATCCAACTTTAGAAATAGAAGGTGTTTTATTAACTATGTTAGATAATAGAACTAATTTGGGGTTAGAGGTAGTAGAAGAGATAAAAAGCTATTTTAAAGAGAAAGTGTATGATACGATTATTCCACGATTAGTTAGATTATCAGAAGCTCCTAGTCATGGAAAACCAATTCATGCATATGATCCAAAGAGTAGAGGTACTGAGGCTTATCTCAATTTGGCTAAAGAGGTGATAGAAAGAAATGGAAACTAAAAAGAGAGCTTTAGGTAAAGGTTTAGAACAATTATTTAATAGTGAAAATCTAGATTTAGAGACTTTTGAAAAAACTGTTTATGAAACGGCATCTAAAGAAGAAATTATTGATATACCAATAAATGAATTAAGGGCTAACCCATATCAGCCTCGTAAAGTATTTAATGATAATGCATTACAAGAATTAGCACAATCAATAAAAGAATATGGTATATTTCAACCTATTATTGTGAAAAAAAGTATTAAAGGGTATGAAATAATAGCTGGGGAACGAAGGGTTAGAGCTAGTAAAATAGCTGGATTAGAGAAAATACCTGCTATTGTACGTAATTTAGCTGATGAAAAAATGATGGAGATTGCTTTATTAGAAAATTTACAAAGAGAAAATTTAAATGCAATTGAGGAAGCTACAGCTTATAAGGCTATGATTGATAAGTTAGGTCTTACCCAAGAACAATTAAGTGAAAAAGTAGGTAAAAGTAGAAGTCATATTACTAATATTTTAGGATTATTAAGATTACCTGATGATGTTCAACAGTTAGTAGTTAATAATGAACTTAGTATGGGTCATGCTAGAGTATTAAGTAAGTTAGAAAATAAAGATGAAATAGAGAAAAAAGCTCGTGATATTATTGAAAATCAATTATCAGTTAGAAAATTAGAGTACCAAACAGAGGATGCTGAAAAGAAAATTAAGAGGGAACATAACGTTAAACATAATGCTCGCGAATTTCAATATGTTGAAGATTTATTAAGAGATAAATTTGATACTAGAGTTAAGATTAAAGATAATAAAATAGAGATTAGTTTTACTAATACTGCTGATCTTAATAGAATATTAGAAATTATTGATGTAAAGGAATAAAATATGTTAAAAAGATTATTAGTTAAGGAAATAGTAGCACCTATTATTATCATTATTGTAAGCACTATTAGTTATATTATTGTAAGTCGTATTTTAAAAAAAATATTTAAAGTTAGGATGCATAAAGTTAACGTAGCTAAACAAAAAACATTAGGTTCTCTTATAAATAATGTAGTTAAATATTTTATTGCTGCTATAGCGATTTTAATGATATTAGAAGTATACGGTATTGATACTAAGTCATTAGTAGCTTCTTTAGGGGTATTTAGTTTAGTAGCAGGACTAGCACTACAAGATTTATTAAAAGATTTAATAGCTGGATTTAGTATTATTTTAGAAGATCAATTTTCTATTGGTGATATTGTTAAGATAGGTGAGTTTGAAGGTACGGTTATTTATTTAGGGTTAAAGGCTACTAAAATAAAAACCTATAGTGGTGAAATTAAAATTATTTCTAATCGCAATATTACCGAAGTTATTAATTATAGTTTAGAGCTACATAATACTTTTTTAGATATTGATGTATCTTATGATGCTGATATTGAAAAAACTAAAAAATTATTAGAAGATATATGTGATAGACTTAGTGATGAATTAAAATTAAAAGAAAAAGCTACTTGTTTAGGGGTAGATAAATTAGGAAATAATTCAGTTGTTTATCGAATATCAATTCCAACTGATTATCGTGATTCATTTAATATAAGTCGTAAGTTTAAAGCTGAAATAAAATGGGTTTTTGATCAACATGGTATTGAAATTCCATATCAACAGGTGGTGATTCATAATGAACAATAGTTATCAAGTTGGTAGTATAGTTGTAATGAAAAAAGAACACCCATGTAGGACAAATGAATGGACTGTAGTTAGAACAGGTGCTGATATAAAAATTAAATGTAATAATTGTGGACGTTTTGTAATGTTACCAAGAATAGAATTTAATAAAAAGGTTAAAAAAGTTATTAAAGTATAGGAGCGTTTATGTTAAAGAGAAATAAAAATAAAAATAAAAAGCATATTGGACCTATAACAATGATGATAGCTATTACTATTGTTGTTATGTTTTTAAGTTTTATTTTAAATAAGTTAGGTTTTAAAGGATATATAACAGAAATGGATATGTCATCTACTGATTTAGTTACAGTTAATAATGCTTTTAGTAAAGAAGGTATTCAACAAATAATTGGTAATAGTGTAGCTAATTTTAGAGCTTTAGAACCGTTAGTGGTATTAATTATGTCTCTTATATCCATTTCCGTATTAGAAGCTAGTGGTTTGCTTTATCATCTATTTACCCCATTAAAAAGAATTAAACCTAGTATTTTAACTTTTATAATTATGTTTATAAGTATTATATCTACTATAATTGGTGATTATAGTTATGCTATTTTATTGCCTGTTATAGGGATACTTTATAATTATATAGGAAGAGATCCTAAATTAGGTATTATGACTGTATTTATAGGTATTACAATGGGTTATGGAACAGGATTAATGTTTAATTATCAAGATATTCAGTTAGGTTCTATGACTGAAATAGCAGCTTTAGATGTTCTTAAAGATTATAGTTTTTCTCAAATGTCAATTATTTTATTGATGATTATATCTACAGTTATTTTATCATTAGTGGGTTCTTATGCTATTAATCATTATTTTAATAAAAAATATAAAAGTGAAGAAATCGAAGAATTTAATAAATCTGGTAGAGCATTAAAGGTAACAGCTTTAGTATTTATTATCTTTTTAGCTATCTTTATTTATAGTATTATACCTAATTTACCATTATCTGGATTATTATTAGATAGTAATAATGGCAGCTATATGGATCAATTATTTAGCGAGCATGCAGCTTTTAGAGAAGGATTTTTATTATTATTTATTATTGTATTTATGATATGTGGATATATATATGGTAAAATATCTCGTAATATAAAAAATAATAAAGAATATAATAAAGCTATTTCTAAGGCTTTTGAAAATACTGGTTTCTTATTTGCTAGTCTATTCTTTGCATCATTAATGATTAGTATTATAGATTGGACTAATATAACGACGGTAATATCAGTTAATTTAATAGATTTTTTAGGTAAAATGCAATTAAGTGGCTTTTTCTTGATTGTACTTACTCTTTTAGTATGTATTATTATATCTATTATTTCACCTAAAACAATTTATAATTGGCAATTAATGGCACCTGTATTAGTTCCATTATTAATTAGAGCTAATATTACTCCATCATTTACTCAATTTATCTTTAAAGTAGCTGATTCTATAGGTAAAAGTTTTAGTCCTATATATATATATTTAATTATTGCTATTGGTTTTTTATATAAATATGATGATGATAGAGATAATATAACTATATTTGGAACGATAAAAAAAATGATGCCAATCACTATTATGTTAACTATAGCATGGATAGTTATTATATTAGGGTGGAATTTACTTGGAATGAGGACTGGTCTAGGAACTTATACAACTATATAAAAAGACAAATAAGTAATAATTATGAATTATTTGTCTTTTTTATTTTAACATAATATTTTAGTTTTTGGCTTTTCTGGATATTTTTCTGGATATAATAAGTTATTATAAATATAAGTTTCTATTTTTTCTAAATCTTCTCTAGAATCAAACCACCTAACTTTTCTATTATTAGTTATTTCACTAATAATCTCTATACCATATTTCTTTGTTCTACAAAGAGTTATACCATAAGAATCTTCTAAAAAATAGGGATAGTCTTTAATTAAATTATCTAAATTGCTATCTTCTAAATTAATTAATTTATCATCTTCTGTTTTCACCAATTTATTATTTAGAATTTTTTTTCTTTTCGTCTCTAAATCGAATAGTATAATATTTTTTTGTTCCTCAAATATTATATAATCATCAAGTATAAAGAAGTTTTCATTCCAAAGACCCTCACAACTTAAAATTTTATTAAAATCTTTATCGTATACATCAATTTTATTATCAACTATTGCAAATAAAGGCAAATGTAAATTTATAAACAAAATTTCTTGATAAATACATTCAATTTTTATGTCTCCATTTTGATCAATAATACCATATTTATTATTTGTTTTTATATAATAATGATTATTTGATATACCTATACCTATGCCTATATCGTCACATATTATTTTTTTATCAAAATTGAATATAAATCCTTTATTTTTCTGATAAAGGGCTGAATAATTATTTTGATCAGTTAATAATATATGAAAGCCGGGTAATAATTCTATTTTTTTATATTTGTCTGTTAAATTTATAATGATATTATATTCGTTATCGATAACCCCATATAAATTATTTTTATATATTATAGCCATAAGATTAGTAAAACCAGACATAGCATCCCAATATTCGTTTGATATTTTTCCATGCCTATATGGGGGATATTTTTTTATCATTGGTTTTTTAGGTTTTTCATAATTACAATTAGAACTAATTATCTTATTGACTTCAATTTCATTTAAATTATATTCAGGGTGGTAAAGATATAAAGGGTCAAACTCAACACGTCTACATTCACCATTACAAAGATTAATTGCTTTAAAAAAGCTAGTTGTATATCTAGCAAGATATATTTCATTATTGTAATTATATAATTTAAATTGTTTGTATTCTTCTTCGTTTAAAGAATATTCAGTTAATGAATATGTTCTATTTTTGATGTATTGTTTTAAAACTTCTTTTGTTGTTCGTTTAGTTATAATTTCTTTAATTTTCATTTTTATTTATCCTTTTCTTTTATTTTTAATTTTTGATATTCTTTTGTATTTTTAATATTTAAAAGTTTACATATTTCTTTACGTAATACATCTTTGCATAATTTTTGATTTATTTCTTCCATCATGTCTGGTTGTATTTCTTTTAATTTTAAATAGAGTTCTTTATTAATGTTTGATGTATTTATATTGTTTAATAATTTTTGAACTATTTCATCATTATATTCTAAACAAATTGTTTTATAATTTTCAAAAATTTTCTCTAAAAATTTCATATTTATATCTGGAATATGACAAGTATTAAAGCGTGAATATTCGTGTTTAACTGTATAATACGATTCAGATGATGGGCATCCAGTCATAAGCTGTTCGAATGGGCTATAGTAATTAGTCTTTAAAACTGGTACTGTTTTATTAATTTCAAAATCTAATTTAAAAAAAGGAGGATAGTTATTAATAATTAATTCTTTTAGCTCTATAAGTTCATATAAATTATTAGTTCTATTACTGCTTAATAATTTGTTTATAAAGGTAAAATCATTCATAAAATAATTTTCCCATTTATAAACAAAATAAATCCAATCGTATGGAGTGGTATCCAATATCCACATTGATTCCAATAATTGTTTAATATCAATATTAGGTATATTTAATTTTTCCTTTATTTTATTATTCCTAATTCTAAAATAGTCAAAAAATTCTAATAATATGCTAAAACGAGCACTATTTGGTATATGTATATAAAAAGATACTGGTTTAATATATTCTAAAATAATATTTTTTAAATTTTTTGGGCAATTATTAAGTAAACTAATATATTTATTAAATAAAGATAAGTCATTTGTATATAAGCATAATGTATAAATGTCATCTAATGTTATATATGGATTATTGTTTAAGATATTATCAATATCTAAATCTATTATTAAGTTATCTTTTAATAAGCAATAGAATAAATTATTAGGAGCTAAACTTTTTTCTAAATATGTTTTATATAATGCATCAATTAATTTTTCAATATTTAACTGTTTAATAGCTTCAATATTTATTTTTCTAGTAAAGCCTATACCCATATGATCAAGGTAAACAGCTTCTTTATCATTATTAGTTGGCGAATAAAATCCATATTTTTTAAATAAATTATAAAAATTAAAAATGCAAAATATAGTTAATTGGAAACTGCAATTATTAAATAGGTTAGAAATATTATGGTAATTAGAATAAAAGAGGTCACCTTTTTGTTTAAGATTTTTAAGTTCATCATTTTTAAGTTCATCGTCTAGATATTTAAGTTCATTATTTGTCTGATGCCTAATTATAGATACTATATTATCATTAATTATAAGTCCATCATCTTCTAGTCTTAGTTTTTCAAAATTATTATTTATTGTGTTATTGTTTTTATTCATAAGAATACCTCCTAATTTCATTATAATGTTAAGGTTGTAATAAGTAAAATATCATTTTTTTATTATATTAATAACTTTTAGTTATAAATTGTGTTATAATGATTTAGGTGGAGATTTATGTATCAAAATATTAATTTAAATTTATTAAAATATTTTTATGAAGTTGCTAATACTAAAAATATTACTAAAGCAAGTAACAATTTATTAGTATCACAACCAGCTATTACTAAGTCTATTAAAGAGTTAGAAAAGGAGTTTAATACTAAGTTACTTGAAAGAAATAAAAAGGGAGTTATTCCAACTAAAGAGGGAGAAATATTATATAACTATATTAAGGAAATGTTTAAAGATCTTGGTTCAACTATCAACGCTATTGAGAAACATAAGGCAAATAGAAATTATCTATATATTGGGGCAACAACAACTAATTTTTTAGAGTTAATAAAAGATGCTCTAAAAGAGTTTAAAAGAAATTATCCAAACATTCATATTGATATTGTTTTAGAAGAAATGAATGTATTAGAAAGTAGAGCTAAACTAGGCAAATTAGATATATTAATAAAAAATGATTATGAATTTATGGAAGGATTTAAAAAAATAAAATCCTTTGATATAACAGATAAATTTGTAGCCTCTAGGTCTAGTTTTAGTGAGTTACAAAATAAAAAGTTAGTATTAGATGAAATACTAGATTATCCTTTAGTATTATTAGGACCAAACACACATGGCAGAAGAAACTTTGATTCTTATTTAAAGCAGCATAAAATTAATTTTAAACCAACCTATGAATTCAATAGGCATAGTTTATGTAAAGAACTAATTAGAAATGGTTTTGGGATAGGAATAGGAAACCCTATTCATTATACAAGTAAAGATTTTATGATACTTGATACTGATTTTGAATTACCCACTAGGACCTTTGATATTGGTTATATTAATTATTCAAAAAATGAGTTAATAAATGATTTTATTAAATTATTATAAAACTTGCATTTTAAATTAGAGTATAGTAAACTTGATTTGATTGAGGTGATTATATGAGTTTAACAGCTGGCATAGTAGGTCTTCCTAATGTTGGAAAATCAACCTTATTTAATGCTATTACAAATAAAAAAATATTAGCAGCTAATTATCCTTTTGCTACTATCGATCCTAATGTTGGTGTAGTAACGGTACCTGATGAGCGATTAGTGTTTCTAAATGATTTATATAAACCAGCTAGTTTAGTTCCTACTACTTTTGAATTTACTGATATAGCTGGATTAGTAAAAGGAGCAGCTAATGGAGAAGGATTAGGTAATCAGTTTTTATCCCATATTAGAGAAGTAGACGCTATTTGTGAAGTAGTTAGATGCTTTGATGATAAAAATATTATTCATGTTGAAAATGAAGTAGATCCTATTCGCGATATTGAAATAATTGATGTAGAACTTATATTAGCTGATTTAGAAATTGTTGAAAATAGAATTAATAAAATAGGTAAAAAAGCAGCTATGTCTAAAGATAAAGAAATACAAAAAGAAGCTTTAGTTTTAACCAAACTAAAAAAAGCTTTAGAACAGAATATTGATATTAGAAAGTTAGAGTTAAATGATGATGAAAAAATATTAATAAAACATTATAATTTATTAACAGCTAAGCCTATTATTTATATGGCTAATGTTAGTGAAAATGATATGATAACTGAGACTAATGCATATGTCGAACAAGTTAGGAAATATGCTAAAGAAGAAGGATCGCAAGTTATTGTTGTATGTGCTAAAATAGAATCAGAACTAAGTGAATTAGAAGATGATGAAAAACAACAATTCTTAGAAGAGTTAGGTATTAAAAATAGTGGTTTAGATAAATTAATAAAGGCTACTTATTCCCTACTCGGCTTAGAAACTTATTTTACAGCTGGTAGTGATGAGGTTAGAGCATGGACTTTTAAAAGAGGAATGAAAGCTCCTGCTTGTGCAGGTATTATTCATACTGACTTTGAAAAAGGCTTTATTAAGGCTGAAGTTATGGGTTATGAAGATTTAAAACACTATGGTGATGAAAAAAAAGTTAAAGAAGCAGGAAAAATGCGTCTTGAAGGGAAAGATTATTTAATGAAAGATGGAGATATCTGTTATTTCCGTTTTAATAAATAGAATAAAAACAATTTAAATAGACATTCTAATACTGGTGATTATATGTTCTATCTAAATTGTTTTTTTATATACTCTATACTAGGGTGGTGCTTAGAAACAATAGTTAGTTTTATATTTAAAACTAATTTTCAAAGTGGTATTTTAAAGGGCCCATGGACACCCATATATGGGATTGGAACTCTCGTTATTCTATTTATTTCACATTATCTTTTTTATAATTTACATATGCCAAGATGGATAGAAACTATTATTGTCTTTTTTGTAGTGGCAGTAGTTTTATCTTTTTTTGAATGTTTAGGTGGTGTTATCATTGAAAAATTATTTGGTGTTATATTTTGGGATTATAGTAATCAGCGATTTCATATAGGACATTATATTTCTTTAGAAATGGCAGCTATATGGGGAATACTATCTATAGTTTTTATATATATAATTCACCCCATAATAGAAAAAATTATTTTAAAAATCCCCTACTTTATTACTATTATATTATTAGGATTATTTATATTAGATTTAGGAATAACTGTTTTTACTAAAGTAAAGAAGTAGTATTTGTAAAAAATATATATAAGATAATTAATGCGAACTTTATAATTAGCTACACCAATTTAAATTATGATTTAATGAATCAATAAAATCATTAATCGTTTTAGCTTCTTCAATAGCAATATTATATTCATTATTATCTAAAGTTATATGGTAATTAAAAAGATGAATATTATCTGATTGATAATCTTTTATTGAATCTCTTATTTTATTTATATTATATTCATATTTTCTAGAGAAAATAATAGTATTTTTATTATAGGTAGAAATACCTTTAATAAATTTATAAGTATTATCACTGTAAGCTATAAGAATATTAGATGGACAATTCATAGATATATTAGATATTTCTAATATTTTTTCTTTCTTTTTTATAATAAAACTATTAAATAATAAATAAATTAATATGAAAGTGGCAATAATTATGATTGATATAAATACTTTCTTTTTATTCATTAAAACACTCCTTAGATTAATTCTATAGTAGCACAAATAAATAAGGAAAGCAATATTAAAAAAATAAGGATCATACTGTAAGTTTATTATAGTTTATTAATTTTTAATTAAAAATTTGATATAATATTGTTGGAGGTAATTAATGTGAATTTTAGAAAAAATCTTATACATAATTTAATAAGTATGTCTGAACAAAAGAATGGCCTTTATGGTAAAATGGAAGGGTTTATTGGACCAAGTAAAGAAAATCAGCTGCTTTGGTATAAATTTTTAACGTATACACCAAAATGGCAAAAAGAATATATAGAACAATTAATAAAAAAACAAGTTTCTGAAATATCAAGAGAAGAGCTAGATTATATAAAAGAATTTGAATGGCAACAACATATAGTAAATCATATGAGATATTATATAACAAGCAATTGTAGAGTGATAGACTTTAAAGAAGTGACAAAATATTTAAATGAGCATAGTTTAAATAATATAATAAAATTGAAGTTAACAGAAGAAGAATTAAATATTGCTAATGGATTAGTCAATGAATATTTAAAAACAAACAATTGGATAAATTGGGTAAGAGTAAATAAAGAAAGAATTAATGAGTTATCCATAATTGAATCTTATGTTTGGTATAAATTAAATACATATAAAAATGAAATTGGGCTAAAAGAATTAGAAGATAAAATTAATAATGATACTATGAACAATGAAGTTATGCTTATCAAAAGTTTAAGAAATGCAGATGAAATAAGAGCAATATAGGTATAAAAAATTAATAAATTATTTAAGAAGTAAATTAAGAGTATAATAAATAAACAAAAATAATTAAGGAAGCAATTTAGATGAATACAATTAAAGTTTATATGCCTTAGATATAGAATATTCAATATTTTTAGAATATTTTTTTTCATTTAAAGCAGAAGAAATATCTAATTTTTGAAAAATATTTTTTAGATAATCATATCCAATATTAAAATTATCATCATTGAAATCTTTGACCATCTTTTTATCGAATGTAATAGTTACTTTAGATGAAAGTTCATTTTTAAGAATTTCAATATAAATGGGGTCATCGAATTGTTTCTTTAGATCATATAAATAACCTAATTTTTGATAAACCTTTTATTTGACTTTATTATTAATTCTATAACAATCAACTATAGATAAATAGGTTTTTCCATTTTTAAATTTAGCTTGCTTTAAGAAAAAAGACATATTACATAAAAATACACAACATAAAAATAGAAAAGAATTGACAAAAGAAAAGCCTTATATAATAAGGTCTAATTATAAATTATATTTTTATTTAACTACAAACCCAGGATAGTAAAATTAAAAAATATATGCTATAATGATATAAAATAAAGAGCGTGATTAATTTATGTTTGGTAATATTTTAGATAATTTTAAAATTAATAAATTTTTTAAGTTAATTGATGCTAATGATTATGGTAAAAATAAAAAGGCTAGCAAATTATTTGATAAACCTAAACTTAGGGTTAAAATAATTAATGATCTAAGAATAGTAGATAGTATAACTACTAACTTTTTTGTAGAAACTTATAGTGCTGGTGATATTAAAAGATTAGGAACAATTTTTGATGAAATTACTAATGATGATATGTTAGTGTTAATGCTTGACAAATTATTGGAATATACCAAAAATCATCAATTAAATTTAATTGATAATTTTTCAAGTATAAAAAACATTTATGTCTCTCACTGCTATAAAAATACAGAATTAGATAATGCTATTAAAAATAAATTTGCTGATTTATTATATCAAACAGGAAAAAAATCCCTTTTTCCAACTGATTATATAGAACCTTTTATTAAAAATTTAACAAGTGAAGAAAAATTAAGTATATTTGATAGTGAATCAATGATAAAGTTTGTTACCACATATCAAGGAAAAATAGATTATCATACTTGTGAAAATTTTATAAATAATATCATTGATGAACATGACAATGAGGGAGTAAAAAAACAAATTATATTAAATTCAGTGGATATCTTTATAAATGGAAAGGCGATAAATAGCTATTTAGAATATGTTAATACATATTTAGATAAAGATGGCATTGTGAAAATATTAACAGATAAGAGAATAATAAACAATATAGATATGAATAAAGATTATTATTTAGCTAAGAATTTAATTACTTTACTTAATAAAGTTGATGATACAAATATTATGTCTCAAGATAATGATAAAACTCAAAGTATAGTTACTAAAAATCAGTTAATTGATGTATATTTTAAAAATTATAAATACCCTCATATTATCATAAACTATATAAAAGAAATAAATGAGAAAGAAAAAGAACAGATTAGTGATAACACCTTTACAGCATTACTAAATTCTGTAGATTATGCAAAAAAGAATGAAGATATTATAAAAAATTATTATGGTAGTAATGCACGATTTGTTTTTAATGCATTAGACCAATATGATGATAAAAATGCAAAACTATTAGAAATTAAAGCTAATATCAGTATTGAAGAAGTAATGGAATATGCTGTTCAAAATAATATCGATATACGTACGGTTTTAACGTATGCTAAGCAGCATAATATGGATTTATTTCAAGACCATATTGCACAAAAGTATAGTTCTGATGATAGTTATTTTAGAGAATTACCATATACTAAGGCAGATTTAATTAAATATTATAGGGGAAATGATAGTTATATATTTTTTGATAAATTAAGATTATGCAATGATAAAGAGAAAGTATTATTAGAATCTAATAATTATATAGATTTTAGTTTATTTCCATATTATGGTAATATTAGTTTAGATTTATTCAAAGATTCATTTGCCAAGAAGTTTTGTAATAATGATAGTTATTTTAAAATATTACCAAATGAAAAGTTTTATTTAATAGATTATTATGCAGGAAAAGATGCTTTAATAGTGTTAAAATACTTAAAAGGCCATAGAAATATTAATGATATTAAAGCTTTTTGCCAAAGCAGAGGAATAGAATTGTTTGAAGAACAAGTTGCTAAGAAATATAGTAATTATTATGATTATTTTAGAATGCTACCAAAAGATAAAGAATATTTAAAAAAATATTGCGATAATTATGATAATGTATTATTTTTAGATAAATTATTACAAGCTGATGACAAAGAAAACTTTTTATTGCAATCTAATTTTTTTAATATTAATGCTTTGTTTGAATTTTGTGCTGATAATCATTTAGCATTAGATTTATTTCAAGAAAAGTTTGCAATCAAATTTAGACAAAACGAAGATTATTTTAAAAGATTACCAAAAGAAAATGCTTCATTAATACAGTTTTATGCTGGCTTTGATGAAAATTTATTTTTGCAAAATTTAGTACTAGTTTCTAATAAAGAAGATATATTATTAAATTCAAATATTCATTTAATATATATGAATAAATTAAGTAATTTCTGCCAAAATAATGGTATTGATTTATTTCAAAAAAAATTTGCAATGAAATTCAGTCATCTAGATAGTTACTTTGAATTATTGCCAGATGATAAATTTTTCTTAATAGATTACTATACAGGAAAAGATGTACTAATTGTTCTTAGATATTTAAAAGGTCATAGGAGTATTGATGAAATAATAACTTTTTGCCAAAGCAGGGGAATAGAATTATTCTGTGATTTCGTTGCTGAAAAATTTAGTGATTATGATGAATATTTTAGAATGTTACCAGAAGATAGCGCTGATCTAATAAGATATTATAAGGGTACTAAAGAAGACATATTTGTAGATAAATTAGATTTATGCCATAATAAAAAATCTGTATTGCTATATTCTAATATTAATGTTAATAAATTCATTTATTTTTGTAATCATTACCATATAGATCCATTTGATTGGAATTCTGCTAAGCGTTATAGGTTTGATGATAGTTATTTTAGAGAATTACCACCATCTAAAGCAGATTTAATTAAATATTATGCTGGTCGGAATATACAATTATTTTCTAATAAATTAATGTCATGTAATAATAAAATTAATTTATTATTTAATTCTAAAATTGGAACTGATATGAAAGAAATAGAAGAAATATATAATTATGCAAAAGAATATATGACCCCTTTAGAATTAAAAATATTAGAAAATTATATTCAAATAAATGATTATAATTTAAAGAATATATTTAAAGATTATATACTCAATAATATGGAATCAGTTACATTTGATACAATAGATAATGTTGCTGAAATATTAAAGAGATTGTCAACTTCTAATGCTAGTGAAATGTTAAACTTTAGAAGTGAAATAGCTACGCAATTGTTAAAATCAGCAAATCCAATTAAAAGTTTAAATAAAATTGAAGATATATTTATTAAAAACAATATACCAACAGTTGGAAAAATATATTCTTGTTTTGAAATATTACATCCCAATTTTCAAGGATTTAATTTTGAAAGTTCGATGGTATCACCTGTACTTAAAAAATCATCAACTATGAATAAAAAATTAATAGTTTTCTCAGATTTAATTAAATCTTCATTTGGATCAAATAATAGGTCTGTAAATGCTTATTTAAAAAATATTGAGATTGGTTCTAAATTATATGAAAGGATAAAATTAGGACAAATTAAGTGTGATTCACTTGATGAATCACAAAAGGAAGAATTAATCACTTTTAGTAAACATTTATCAACTCTTTATAATAATACTATAAAAGGTAAAAAGGAAAATGAAACTTTTACTAATACGGGAGATATTTTAACTGGTATTTTAGAATTATCTAAAAAATTGTCACCAAATGGTACTTTGAATTATAATATAGGTGATAGAGTTATAAGAATGTTTTGTGGCTTTACTGGGATTGATACATTAGAACAAGCCAATAATTATATTAATCAGAAAATAAGAACTGCTGATACTAGAAATAGAAAGGCATCTAGTTCAGATATGATATTAGAACAAGGGGATTTTATTAAAGGAATTGGGGATATTACTTATTTAAGAAATATTTTACAAAATGGTAGTGTTTCTAAAGAATATTTAGGTTCTAGTGCAGGGAGTGATTCAACACCATTAGATACAGATGTATCTATGATTATTAAAGCTGATGGAACAATTAAAGATAAATTTAATGAAACAGCTGCCAATAGTTATGGCCCTATTTGGTTTGTATTAAAAAATGATGATAGGTTTATAACAACAAGAACCCAGAGTGAACATTTTGATGTTAAAAATGATATGTCCAAAATGGAAGTTTTTTATACTGGTGTTTGGGGTTCAGATCATTATGGAATAAGAACAGGATTTGCATCCAGTGAAATAAATTATATAGTTATGGATAGTTATGATCCAAGAGTTGGACTTGAAATTGCGATGAATGGTTTTTATATTCCAGTTGCAAATAAAGAAGGAAAAATAGTATTTACTCCTGATGATTATGATAAATTGAGAGAAAAAATGAATGGACTTTCATATTATAATGCAAATAATTATACATTCTCTGAAAATTTAGTAACTAAAGAAACAGAATATTTAGCTTCTCAAATAGAACAAAGTAATTATGAAACTCAAGTTAAAAGAACAAAAATAAATGAAATTATAAAAAAATCCCTTGAAGAATTAGGATTACATTTAAAAACTAATATAAATGGTGATTTGACGGAAGGATTTGTAGAGTTAATTGATACTGGTTCGACAGGTAGAGGTACAAATAAACCGGGGGATGGGGATTTTGACTTTATGATGAGATTAGATAAATCAATATTTTCAAATAATACTAAATTAAATCAATTAAAAAATACATTATTAAAAAATTTAGGTAAAGAAAATACTGAAGAAGTCATTAATAGTGGTGATTTTAGACTTAAAGAAGTTAAAATAGATAGTAACACTAATGTCGATATTGATATCACTTTTACAGAAAAAACAGATAAAGTTTCTTATTCAACTGATATGGCTTTACAAGATAGACTTACTAATATAAAAAATATAAATGCAGAAAAGTATAAATATGTCGTTGCTAATATTCTTCTTGCAAAAGAAGTATTAAAAGAAGCTGAAGTATATAAGCCAGATCGTGGTGATATAGCACAAGGTGGTTTAGGGGGAGTAGGGATCGAAAATTGGATTTTACAAAATGGAGGATCATTTATAGAAGCAGCTAATAGCTTTCTTGAAGCAGCAGAAGGTAAAAGTTTTGATGAGTTTAAAGTAAGTTATCGAATATGGGATTTTGGGGATAATCATTTGGCTGAAAGACGAGGAAAATATGTTCATGATAATTTTGTAGTCAATAATATGAATGAAGATGGTTATTGTAAAATGAAAAAGGTATTAACAGAATTTATTAAAGATAATAAATATGCGAATGAAGAACAAACCATTAAATATAAAGAATATGATAATAATAATATCGATGAGAAAACATTATTAAAATTGTCTAAATTAGAAGTTATTACAGAACAAAGTATTGATGATTTACAAACGATAGTTAAAAATAAAGAGAGTAATAAAATAGTTAGTACAATAGCAACTAATTATGGTTTGAATAGTAATACAACTAGACTTATTGTTGAAGATGATTTTGCAATAGTATATGATACTATTGGTAATAAAGTCAGAATTGGGGATTTATTATGTTCTAAAATGAATAGTGAAGTAAAAGATAATATTTGTAAAGCTTTAGGACAATTAGGTAGTAATGTTGATTTATCATTATTAGATAAGCAAAAATTACAGATATATAATAAAGTTATGAATTTAAATAATCAAGTTGGTATGAATATTAACATAGGAGAACAACACAAAACAATATAAAAATTAATTTTCCTATCTTTACAAAATAGTTATTGTTTGTTATAATCAATAGCGAGTAAATTAATTACTCCTTGCCATGTATTGGCCAAAAGACCATAAGGAGGTGGAAATAATGAGACATTATGAAATTATGTTTATTGTCAAACCTACATTAAGCGAAGAAGCAATTAAGGCTACTGCTGATAATTTTAAAAATGTACTAGAAAAATTAGAAGCAACAGTAACTAATGTAGATGAATGGGGACAAAGATCATTAGCTTATGATATTAAAAAAGGTTCGGAAACTTTTAAAAGTGGTTATTACTATGTATATGAAGTTGATGCTAATTCTCATGAGGCTATAAAAGAATTTGATCGTTTAGCACGTATTAGCCCTGATATTATTAGACATTTAATCATAAAGAAAGAAGATTAATAAAGAGGTGTAATATGAATAAAGTAATGTTAGTCGGTCGAATTACGGCAAAACCAGAACTTAGATATACAAGCTCGAATACAGCTTATTTACGTTTTACAGTAGCTATTAATCGAAATTTCACTAATAGTGAGGGAAAACGTGATGCTGATTTTATTAATGTAGTAGCTTGGAGGAGACAAGCTGAGACTATTGCCAAGTATTTTGATAAAGGTAATCTAATAGCTATAGAAGGTAGATTACAAACAGGAAGTTACGACGATAAAGATGGAAATAGAAGGTATACAATGGATGTGGCTTTAGATAATTTTGAGTTTGTTGAAGGAAGAAACAAATCACAAAATGATACATTACCAATAGATAATGGATATCAAAATTCAATGCCTAGTCCAAGTCCATATGATTATCAGAATGATAATGAAAGTATTAGTGTCGATTCTGATCCATTTGCAGAGTATGGTGATAGTGTTTCTATCGATGATAGCTTCCTAGATTAAAGGAGGATTTAAATATGGCAGAAATAAATCGAAAAAGAAAAAAAATATGTCAAATGTGTGCAGGAAAAGATGTTGATTATAAAAATGTTGATGTAATAAAAAAATATGTTAGTGCAGATAAAGGAAAAATATTACCTAGAAGAATTACTGGAAACTGTGCTAAGCATCAAAGAATGATTACAGCTCAAATTAAAAGAGCACGTTTTATGGCTCTTATTCCATTTACAAAGTAAAGGCTATATAAGCCTTTTTTATTGCCTTAATAAGTCAATCATAATAGTTGGTTCTTTTTCCTTAAAAATAATTTGATATAAAAAATTTATAAAACCTAAATCAATGTTAGCATTAATTAATTTGTTGTACAATAGTTCTAAAGAGGTAACACCCTCAACAGTATGTGCGTTTTGATATTCTTTAATATTTAGTTGATTATTTTGTCCCAGTTTTAATCCAAAAGTATAATTACGACTTTTAGTACTAGTACATGATAAAAATATGTCCCCTATGCCAGCTAGGGATATAATAGTATCAGTTTTACCATTAAAATACAATATTATTTTTTGAATATCTTGAATAGCTTTAGTAAAGAAAGTTGCTTTAGTAGATTCTGATAATCCTAATCCATTAACTAATCCCATTCCAACTGCCAATATATTTTTACATGCGCCACATATTTCCATACCAATCATATCTTGATTATGAGATAAAAAAACAAAATTATTTTGTAACATTAATTTTATATCATTAACTAGACTTATCTCATTAGAACAAATATCTAAGTGAATGATTTGATCATCTAATATATCAATAGCAAATGAAGGACCTGATATAAAACCGATTGCATTATCGGGTAATTCATTATTTAAAAAAGTTGATATAAAATCACCGGTATATGGTTCTAAACCTTTAGAAGCAACTACTATTTTTTGCTTGTTACTTATTACTTTCTTTAACTCTAATATAGTAGCATGTATATAAGGAGTGGATACTGCAATTAAAATGATATCAGTTTCTTTAATACATTCTTTTATATCATTAAATATAATAAATTGTTGTTTATACTTTTTAAAATATTGATTGAACTCTTTTACTTCTTGTTCAACTTTAGTCCAAATATTAATATGGTGTCCGTTTACTAAAATAGGATATGATAGTGCCCTACCAAAAGCACCAATACCTAAAAGTGTTACTTTCATTATCGTCACCCTACTCGATTATATCATATTTTTATTAATTGATAAAATATAGAATTTAAGCTCATCTAAATAATAATTATTGGTATTATCTTTTTTTATTTAAACTTTCTGAAAAAGATTAAGGATTTTTCATATTATTAATTTCATTTTGCATTTTACTTAAAATATTACTTAAATCATTCATAGTTAGATTATTATCATTAATAATATGGGTATTTTGATTAGTAGATGTACCTGTTCTATTATTAATTAATTGTTGCTGAGCAGCATTAGTACATAGTACTTGAGCTAATAACATAAACCAATTACCTAAGGAATTTTGCTCAGCCGGAGTTAAGTCATCAATTAATAAAAAACCTACTACAGTAGCACTTAAAGTAAATATGGGTGCAGGAGTGCTTGGCACTAAATTTTTCATTGAATCACCTATAATCTCTATCAAATTTTATTCGAATATTAAAAATAAAATTAATATCTAATAAATATTCAAACAATAATCATTAAAAAATCCGTTTTGTCCTTTATCACTATGAATTTTTAAAATTTATTTAAATAATTTTATAATTAAGTAGCGATAAGATAGATGCATGAGATTATTATTGAAATCTCAATAAAATAAATAGGTAAAAAAGAGACAGTAATGATGATATAGGGGATAATAGGTACATTTGCTATGGCAAAAGGTCATATTAAAAACAAACAATATGAAAAAATAAGAAAGTTAAAGATATCTTAATATAGCAAGTTCTTTGAAAATTGAACAAAAAAGCCAAGATAGTAAAAACTAAAATGTTAACAGAGGAGAAAGTAGAAAAAATAGGAGTGTTTTAATATTTATAATAATGTACTACTTTAATTTTAGCAAATAGTAACAAAAAATTGAACAAAGGAAAAAAATACTTTCAAAAAAATGCTTGCTTTTTTATGCTGTTTTTAGTATAATCAATTTATGTGTGGCGTGCTATGATGTGTGAGGTTGCCGATACACCAGGTTAAGTTGTTAACAAAAATAAAATAATAGTCGGGTTTTTACACGGAGCAAGTCTATACGAGATATAGGCGAAGGGAGGACGAAAAATGTCAACAGTAAAAGTTCGTATCAAATTAAAAGCGTTTGAACATAAGAATCTAGATGCTGCTTGTGCTAAAATTGTTGATACAGTCAAAAGAAATGGTGGAAAGGTAAGTGGACCAGTCCCACTACCAACTGAAATTGAAAAAATTACTATTTTAAGAGCTGTTCACAAAGATAAGGATTCACGTGAACAATTTGAAAAAAGAACACACAAAAGACTAATTGATATCATTAATCCAACTAAGGAAACAATTGATGCTTTGACTCGGTTAGATATTCCAAGTGGTGTTGATATCAAAATAATAAAATAGGAGGATAGAGAATGAAAGGAATCTTAGGTCGAAAAGTTGGAATGACTCAAGTGTTTACAGAATCTGGTAAGTTGATTCCAGTCACAGTGGTATCAGTTGAACCTAATATTGTAACACAAATCAAGACTAAAGAAAATGATGGGTATGAGGCTATTCAATTAGGCTTCGATACTAAAAGAGAAAAGTTAGCGACAAAAGCTTCAGCAGGACATACTGCTAAAGCAAACACTACACCTAAGCGCTTCTTTAGAGAAATTAAAGGTGTAGATATTAATGAATATACATTAGGTCAAGAAATTAAAGCTGATATTTTTACAGCTGGAGAAGTTATTGATGTAACAGGAACAACTAAAGGTAAGGGCTTTCAAGGTGTTATTAAAAGACATGGACAGAGTAGAGGACCTATGGGACATGGATCTCATTATCATAGAAGACCAGGCTCAATGGGGACTATGAGACCTATGCGTGTTTTTAAAGGTAAAAAATTACCTGGACATATGGGAACATTGACAGTAACTATTCAAAATTTGGAGATTGTTGCAGTAGATGTAGAAAATAATGTTATCCTAGTAAAGGGAAATATTCCAGGACCAAAGAAAGGTTTAGTAATTATTAAAAATGCAGTTAAAGCTAATGGTAAAGTTAATGAAACAGAAGCTTTAGTTAATTATGTTACTGAATCTGAAGTTTCTGATATATCAACAGTAGAATCAGTAGAAAAAGAAGAAACTACCGATGAAACTACTAAGGAAGAACAATAGTAGGGAGGATACATATGAGCAAAATTGATGTATTAAATATAAAAGGTGAAAAAGTAAAAAGTATTACTTTAGCAGATACTATATGGGATATAACACCAAATGATACTGTTCTATATAATGCTATTGTTTTAGCTAATAGTAATATGCGTCAAGGTACACATAGTGTTAAATCTCGTTCTGAAGTTTCAGGTGGTGGAAGAAAACCATGGAGACAAAAAAGAACAGGACGCGCTCGTCAAGGTTCAACTAGAGCACCTCATTGGTATCATGGTGGTGTTGCATTTGGACCACAAACAGAACGAAATTATACAAAAAAGATGAATAGAAAAGAAAGACGTCTAGCATTAAAATCAGCACTATCTTACAAAGTACAAGACAAAGAGTTAATTGTTTTAGATAAATTAAGCTTAGAGTCTAATAAAACTAAAGAAATGAAAAATATTTTAGCTGGTTTAGGTGTTGAACGTAATATTTTAATTGTAGTTAATGAATTAGATGATAATATTGTATTAGCTAGCCGTAATTTAAATAATGTTTTATTATTGGCAGCAAATGAAATTAATACTTTAGATATTATATCAGCTAATGTCATGATTATTACAGAAGATGCCATTAAAACAATAGAGGAGGTGCTTGTTTAATGACCGATTATAGAGATATTATTAAGGCACCAATTATAACTGAAAAAACAACTGATTTAATGCAAAATAAAAATACATTTGTGTTTAGTGTTGATGTAAAAGCTAATAAAACACAGATTAAACAAGCTATTGAGAAAATATTTAATGTTAAAGTTGAAAATGTTAATACCATTAATGTTCCAAGAAGGAAAAAAAGGGTAGGACGTTATGTTGGTAAAACTAATAAAGTAAAAAAAGCCATTGTGAAGTTGGCAGAAGGTAGTTCAATTGAACTAATCTAATCTAAAGGAGGATTATACTTATGGCAATCAAAAGTTATAAATCGACAACTAATGGTAGACGTGGTATGACTACTTTAGATAATAGTGAATTAACTAAAGTAAAACCAGAAAAATCATTAGTGGTTACATTAAAGAAAAATGGGGGTCGTAACAATCAGGGAAAGATAACAGTTAGACACCAAGGTGGAGGAGCTAAACGTAAATATCGTATTATTGATTTTAAAAGAAATAAAGATGATATTATGGGTACAGTTGCTTCAATAGAATACGATCCTAATAGAAGTTCTAATATAGCTCTTATTAATTATGTTGATGGAGAAAAAAGATATATTATTGCTCCAAAAGGTTTAAAAGTAGGAGATAAAATTGAAAGTGGAGAAAAAGCAGATATAAAATTAGGAAATGCTCTACCACTTGCTAATATTCCAGAAGGAACACTTGTTCATAATGTTGAATTAAAAGCTGGTAAAGGTGGTCAATTATCACGTTCAGCTGGATCTAGTGTTCAAATTCTAGGTCGTGAGGGAAGATATACACTATTACGTTTAACTAGCGGTGAGGTGCGTAAAGTATTAAGCACATGCCGAGCTACTATTGGTGAAGTTGGTAATGAAGATTATGAGCTAGTTAACTTAGGAAAAGCTGGTCGTAAAAGACATATGGGTATTAGGCCAACTGTTCGTGGATCAGTTATGAATCCTAATGATCACCCACATGGTGGTGGAGAAGGTCGTGCACCAATTGGAAGAAGAAAAGGGCCAGTTACTCCTTGGGGTAAACCTGCTCTTGGATATAAGACTCGTAAGGGTAAAAAACAATCTGATGACTTGATCGTTCGTCGTCGCAAAACTAAATAGGGAAAGGATGGTATAAATGGCAAGAAGTTTAAAGAAAGGGCCTTATGTTGAAGAAAGCTTAATGAAAAAGGTCAAAAGAAATAATGAATCAGAAAAAAAAGAAGTAATTCAAACTTATTCACGCCGTTCAACAATATTCCCTGAATTTATTGGAAATACGTTTAATGTGCATAATGGTAAAACTTTTATTCCAGTATATGTAACAGAAGACATGGTAGGACATAAATTGGGAGAATTTGCTCCAACGCGTTCATTCGGTGGACACGGCGATAATAAGGATAAAAAATAATTAAATTTGCGAAAGGAGGATTAAAATGGAAGCAAAAGCAATTGCAAAGGGAGTCAGAATTCCACCTCGTAAAGCTCGTTTAGTAATAGATTTAATACGTGGAAAAAAAGTTGTTGAAGCTGATAATATTTTAAATAATTTAAATAATAAAGCAGCTAGAATTATCCATAAGGTATTAACATCGGCAGTAGCTAATGCTGTAAACAACAATGGATTAAAAGAGGATAGTTTATATGTAACACAGGCATATATAAATGAAGGTCAAACTTTAAAAAGAATTAAATTTGGTTCACGTGGTCATGTAGATCCAATTAAGAAAAGAACTAGTCACATTACTGTTATAGTAGGTGAAAAAAACTAAAGCAAAGGAGGAACAGTTGTGGGTCAAAAAGTTAGTCCAATAGGACTTAGAATGGGTATCAATAAAACTTGGGAATCTAATTGGTATGCTGATAATAAAAATTTTGCTGATTATCTAAAAAAAGACAATGAAATTCGTAAGTTTTTATCTAAAAAATTAAAAGACGCATCAGTTTCAAGTGTTCTTATTGAAAGAACTGAAAAGAAAACCGAGGTTATAATTAATACAGCTAAACCAGGCGTTGTTATAGGTCATGGTGGCGATGAAATTGAAAAATTAAAGAAAGAACTTACTAAATTAGTAGATGAAAATGTTCAAATATCTATTAAAGAAGTTAAGAATCCAGATTTAGATGCTGCTTTAGTGGCAGAAAATATTGCTCGCCAAATTGAAGGTAGAGTATCATTTAGAATTGCTCAAAAACGTGCTGTTAGAAATACAATGAAAGCTGGAGCAAAAGGAATTAAGACATCTGTTTCTGGTCGATTAGGTGGGGCTGATATGGCTCGTACAGAAGGTTATATCGAAGGAGTTATTCCATTACATACTTTAAGAGCAGATATTGATTATGCTCATAAAGAAGCAGATACTGCTTATGGAAAAATCGGTGTTAAAGTATGGATTTGTAAAGGAGAGATACTTCCTTCAAAAAATAAGGGAGGTAATAAAAATGGCAGTCATTCCAAAAAGAACTAAATTTAGAAATCCCCATCGCCTTCCTTATGATGGCAAGGCTAGAGGAAATACTAAAGTTAATTTTGGTGAATATGGTTTAATGGCAATGGAAGGTGCATGGATTACTGACCGTCAAATTGAAGCAGCCAGAGTTGCTATGACTCGATACATGAAACGTGGTGGAAAAGTTTGGATTAATATTTTTCCACACTTATCATTAACTAAAAAGCCATTAGAAACTCGTCAGGGTAAAGGTAAAGGTTCTCATGATTCATGGGTTGCTGTAGTAAAAAAAGGCAAAGTTATGTTTGAAATTGGTGGTGTTGATGAAAATACTGCACGAGAGGCACTACGTCTTGCAATGCATAAGTTACCAATTAAATGTAAATTTGTAGCAAAAGAAAGTGGTGAAAGTAATGACTAATCAAGAAATTAGAAAAATGACTAATGAAGAAATACTTTCCAAAATTAAAGAATGTAAAGAAGAACTATTTAACTTAAGGTTTTCTAAAGCACAAGGTTCTTTAGAAAAACCATCAAGAATTAGAGAATTAAGAAAGTTAGTGGCACGTATGAAAACAATTTTACGTGAGAGAGAACTAGCTGAGAAATAGAGGAGATTTTATGAAAGAAAAGAGAACTCGTGAACTAGTAGGAACTGTTATCAGCGATTGTAATGATAAAACGATAACAGTTAAAGTTGAAACTTATAAAAATGATAAATTATATAAAAAGAGAGTTAAAAGTTCTAAAAAATATACTGTACATGATGAGAAAAATGAGGCCAAAAAAGGCGATAGAGTGAGAATTGCTGAGACTAGACCATTATCAAAAACAAAACATTTCCGATTAGTGGAAATAGTAGAAAAAGCAGTTATATTGTAATTGTGACTGATAAAGGAGGATAAAGTATGGTTCAACAAGAAAGCCGTTTAAAGGTAGCAGATAACTCTGGTGCAAAAGAATTATTAGTAATCCGAGTACTTGGGGGATCTAAAGTAAAAACGGGAAATATTGGAGATATAGTTGTTGCAACTGTCAAAAATGCAACTCCTAACGGAACAGTAAAAAAAGGTAAAGTAGTTAAAGCTGTTGTTGTTAGAAGTAAATCTGGTCTAAGAAGAGAAGATGGTTCTTATATTAAGTTTGATGATAACGCTGCTGTTATAATTAAAGATGATAAGACTCCTGTTGGAACTCGTATATTTGGACCAGTAGCACGTGAATTGCGTGATAAAGGATTTTTGAGAATTATATCACTTGCTAAAGAAGTGCTATAGAAGTTTGGAGGAATGAAAATGAACTTTAAAACTGGAGATAAAGTAGTTGTCATTGCTGGAAAAGATAAAGGAAAAGAAGGAAAAATTCTAAAGACTTTAAGAAAAGAAAATAGAGTTATTGTTGAAGGAATCAATATTGTAAAAAAACATATGAAATCAAATGGACAAAGTGCTGGAAGTATTGTTGAAATAGAGGCACCTATTCATGCTTCAAATGTTATGATTGTTGATCCTAAAACAGGCAAAAGAACCAGAATAGGACATTCTACAGATAAAAAAGGCAAAAAGATTAGAATAGCAAAAAAATCTAATGAAAGCCTTAATTAATTGGAAGGAGGGTATATATGAACCGCCTAAAAGAAAAATATAATAAAGAGGTCGTACCTAGTTTGAAAGAAAAATATAATTATAAAAATATTATGGAAGTGCCAAAACTTAATAAAATAGTTGTTAATATTGGTTGTGGTGATGCTACTTCTAATTCCAAATTATTAGAGGCAGCTATGAAAGATTTAGAAATAATTACTGGTCAAAAAGCAGTAGCAACAAAAGCAAAAAAATCAATTGCTGGTTTTAAACTAAGAGAGGGGCAGGCAATTGGTTGTAAAGTAACTTTAAGAGGAGAAAAAATGTATAACTTTTTAGATAAATTAATTAGTATTACATTACCTAGAGTAAGAGATTTTAGAGGAATATCTAATAAAGCTTTTGATGGTAGAGGTAATTATACTTTAGGTTTAACTGAGCAATTAATATTTTCAGAGATAGAATATGATAATGTTGTAAAAGTACGTGGAATGGATGTTGTTTTTGTTACAACAGCAAAAACAAATGAGGAAGCATATGATCTCTTAAAAGGTTTCGGTATGCCATTTAAAAAATAGGAAGCTTAGGAGGAAAATATGGCAAAAACAAGTATGAAAGTAAAAGCTAATCGTGAACCTAAATTCAAAGTAAGAAAATATACTCGTTGTACTCGTTGTGGAAGACCACATGCAGTATTAAAAAAATACGGTATATGTCGAATTTGCTTTAGAGAATTAGCTTATAAAGGACAAATACCTGGGATGAAAAAATCTAGTTGGTAAAAGGAGGGAAGTATATGGTAACAGATCCAATCGCAGATATGCTTACAAGAATTCGTAATGCTAATAGTATGCGATATAAAGAAGTTGAAGTACCTGCTTCAAAAATAAAGATCGAAATAGCTAGAATATTAAAAGAAGAAGGGTTTATTGAAGATTATAAAATTAAACAAAATAATATTCAAGATATTCTTGTTTTAACATTAAAATATAGTGAACAAAAGGAACGAGTAATTACTGGACTAAAGAGAATTTCTAAACCAGGATTACGAGTATATGTAAAAGCAGATGAGGTACCACGAGTATTAAATGGTTTGGGAATAGCAATCATATCAACCTCAAAAGGTGTAATGGCTGATAAAGATGCTAGACGTCAATCACTTGGTGGAGAAGTTTTAGCTTATATTTGGTAGAAAGGATGATTTTATGAGTCGTGTTGGAAATAGAATATTAAAAATACCAGCCGGAGTAACAGTATCAGTAGATGGTAATATTGTTGCCGTAAAAGGTCCTAAGGGAGAACTTTCTACTAAGGTTAATGAAAATATTACAGTCGAAGTAAATGATACAGAAATCAAAGTAACAAGAAAAAATGATAATTATAAAAAATTTCATGGAACAGCAAATGCCAATATTAAAAATATGCTTATTGGTGTTACTGAAGGGTATGAAAAAAAACTAGAAGTAGTAGGAGTTGGATATCGTTTTCAAACTAAGGGAAAAGATATTGTTATTAATGCTGGATATTCAAATCCTGTAGAAGTTAAAGTACCAGCAGGGATAACAGTAGAAGTACCTAGTAATACGGAATTAATAATTAAGGGAATTGATAAGCAACAAGTTGGTCAATTTGCTGCAGAAGTTAGAGAAATTAGAAAGCCTGAACCTTATAAAGGTAAAGGAATTCGTTATAGTGACGAAGTTGTTCGTCGTAAAGAAGGAAAGAAAGCTTCTTAATAAAAATAGTAAAGGAGAGTAACTTATGATAAAAAAAGTAGCTCGTAATGAAACAAGAAAAGCTAGACATAGTCGAATTAGGACTAAAGTTAGTGGAACAAATGCAGTGCCACGATTAAATGTGTTTAGATCAAATAATAATATTTTTGCGCAAATCATTGATGATGAAAAAGCTATTACTTTAGTTAGTGCTTCTTCTATTGATAAAGAATTAAAACTTACTAATGGTAGTAATATAGAGGCAGCTACTAAAGTAGGAGAATTGTTAGCTAAAAGAGCTAAGGTAGCTAAAATAAATAAAGTTGTTTTTGATAGAGGTGGATATCTTTATCATGGACGTGTTAAAGCATTAGCAGAAGCAGCACGTGAAAACGGATTAGAATTCTAATAGGAGGGTAAATGATGGAAGAAAAGATCGAAAATGTTGAGGCGACTAATACTTCTGTAGAACCAGTTAAAATTGAAGAAGGTCAAAACAAACGTAATAATCGACCAAATCGCCGAACAAAAGAAAAACGTCAAAGACAAAATCGACAGAGACAACCTAAACTTTATGAAGAAGAAGTAATTTCCATAGGAAGAGTTACTAAAGTAACTAAAGGTGGACGTCATTTTCGTTTCTCAGCCGTTGTTGTTGTTGGAGATAGAAAAGGTAAAGTAGGATTAGGTACTGGTAAAGCAAATGAAGTTCCAGATGCAATAAAAAAAGCTGTTCAAGCTGCAACTAAGAATGTTATTCAAGTATCTATTGTTGAAGATAGGACTATTCCACATGAGGCAATCGGTATCCAAGGAGCTAGTAAAGTTATGTTGAAACCTGCTACAAAAGGTACAGGAGTTAAAGCTGGTGGACCAGTTCGTTCAGTATTAGAATTAGCTGGAATTAAGGATATATTATCAAAATCTCTTGGTTCAAATACTAAAATTAATATGGCATATGCAACCCTTAACGCTTTAAAATCTCAAAAAACAATTGAAGAGGTAGCTCGTCTTCGTGGAAAGAAAGTAGAGGAAATTAGGTAGTATGAAATTACATGAAATAAAGAGACCTGAAGGTGCTGTTACTGAGTCTACTCGTAGAGGTAGAGGACCAGGCTCTGGTTTAGGAAAAACAAGTGGTAAGGGACATAAAGGACAAAATGCCCGTAGTGGTGGTGGTGTTCGTCCAGGATTTGAAGGTGGACAATTACCATTATTCAGACGTTTACCAAAAAGGGGATTTTCAAATGCTAGATTTAAAATTGAATATGCAACTATTAATGTAGGTGATTTAAATAAATTTGAAGATGGAGCAGTTATTACTCCAGAGTTATTAAAAGAGATGGGTATTTTAAAAAAACAATTAGCTGGTGTGAAAATTTTAGGCAATGGAACATTAGAAAAAAAATTGACTATTAAAGCTAATCGTTTTTCTAAAAGTGCTGTAGAAAAAATAGAAAAAATAGGTGGAAAAGCAGAGGTGATTTAATATGTTTGCAGTATTTAAGCAAATATTTAATCCAACCAATAGAGATTTACAGAAAAAGATACTCTTCACTTTTGCTGCTTTACTAATTTTTAAGATAGGAACAACTATATCTGTTCCTGGTGTATCTTTAAATACTAATAAATTGGGTTTTTTAGAGATTGTAAATGCTATGAGTGGTGGTGCATTTGAGAAGGCATCAATATTTGCACTAGGAGTTATGCCATACATTACAGCAACTATTATAGTTCAGCTATTATCGATGGATATTATTCCTTATTTTTCAGAATTACGTAATCAAGGTGCGATAGGTAGAAATAAATTAAACCAGATAACTAGAATTGTAGGAATTGTTTTAGCATTTATACAAGGATATATGTATTCATTTGCTTATATTCAGAATGGATCACCTATGGATTATATGGTGTATTCATTAGTATTGACTGCTGGAACATCACTACTTTTATGGATAGGAGATCAAGTAACCATTAAGGGGATTGGAAATGGTATTTCTATGATTATTATGGCAGGTATCATTACTACTTTACCAGGTATGTTTGCTAATTTATGGAATGAATTAATTCATAATGGTACTGGTTTTCTAGGAATATTGACTTTTATTATGTTTGTAGTAGTATTTTTGGCTATTGTTGTTGGAGTAGTCTTTGAGGAATGTGCTGAAAGACGTTTACCAATTCAGTATGCTAATAAGTCAAATAGTACTATAGGACAACAAAATTATATACCATTTAAGTTAAACAGTTCTGGTGTTATTCCTGTAATCTTTGCATCAGCTCTTATATCAATTCCACAAATAATTGCATCATTTGTTAAAAATGCCAATTTCTCATTGTTTGTAACTAAATATGTTAGCTATACAACTTTAACGGGATTTATTGCTTATATAATTCTTATTATTGTATTTGCTTATTTTTATACATTTATGCAAATTAAACCAAAAGAAATGGCAGAGCAATTGAATCAAAACGGAGGATATATTCCTGGTGTTCGTCCAGGAAAGGAGACTGAAGAATATGTTAGTAAAGTTTTAAAACGTATTACTTTAGTAGGAGCTAGTTTTTTGGCATTGTTATCAGCAATACCAATATTAATTAGTAATTTCTCTACGCTTAATACAAATATAACAATAAGTGGAACAGGATTATTGATTGTTGTCGGAGTTGCATTAGAAACTTATAAGCAATTAGAAAGTCAATTAATTAGTCGTACATATAGTAAAGGAAGAAAGAGAAGAAGACGATTATGAAAAATATACTTTTGATAGCGCCCCCAGCTGCAGGTAAAGGTACTCAAGCTAAATTAATATCAGAATATTATCATATTCCTCATATTTCTACGGGTGATTTATTACGTGATGCTAAGGACAATAATCACCCTTTAGCGGATATTATTAGGGAAAAACAAAATAAAGGAGAGTTTGTACCTGATTCTATTGTATTAGATTTATTAAAGGAAAGATTGAATCAAACAGATTGTAATCATGGATATATTTTAGATGGTTTCCCACGAAATATAGAGCAAGCTTATGCGTATGAGCATATTTTAAGTGAACTGGGAAAAGAATTAGGAGTTGTAATTTTATTAGATTTAGATAAGGATATAGCTAAGAAACGAATTACTGGTAGATATTCTTGCCCACAATGTGGTGCAATATACAATACAGAAATAGCAGATCTTAATCCACAACAATCTAATATTTGTGATAAATGTCAAACAGAATTATTCCATCGTGATGATGATAATGAGAATACATATGATGTTAGATATAATGCCTATATTGAAAAAACAGCTCCTTTAATTGATTACTATCAAAAAAAGGGAATATTAAAGCGTATAGATAGTAATCAAGATTCTAAATTAGTTTTTAAATTGATTAAAGAGATAATTCAGGAAATATGATTAGTATTAAAAGTTCACGTGAAATAGAGTTAATGCGTATAGCTGGTGAAATAGTGGGAAAAACTCATAATTATTTAAAGTCTTATATTAAAGCAGGTATAACAACTAAAAAATTAGATGAGTTAGCCTATAATTTCATAATTAGTCAGGGTGCAACACCATCTTTTAAAAATTATAATGGTTTTCCAGCTAGTATATGTACATCTATCAATGAAGAAGTAGTTCATGGAATACCTGATAATCGTAAATTAAAAGATGGAGATATTATTTCTATTGATATTGGTGCTTGTTATAAAGGTTATCATGGCGATAGTGCTTGGAGTTATCCAGTTGGAAGAATATCTAGTGATAAAGAATATTTGTTAAAACATACTGAGAGAGCTTTATTTGTGGGATTAGATCAAATAAAAGAAGGTACGAAAATTGGCGATATTGGCTATGCTATAAGTAATTATGCAGAGAATCATAATTTGGGTGTAGTTAAAGAATTAGTAGGACATGGTGTGGGGAATCATTTACATGAGGAGCCAGATGTACCAAATTATGGTTTCAAGCATGTTGGGCCCACATTAAAAGCTGGTATGGTTATTGCTGTTGAGCCAATGTTAAATTTTGGAACAGCTAATGTCTATTTATTAGATGATGATTGGACTGTTATAACGGCCGATGGGGAACCATCTGCTCATTTTGAACATACAGTTGTTGTAACTAAGGATGGATATGAGATATTAACAAAGAGGTGATGATATGGCCAAAGATGATGTTATAGAAATGGAAGGTAAAGTATTAGAAGTTTTACCAGGATATGTCTTTAAAGTAGAATTAGCTAACAAACATATAATTACTGCCCATGTTTCAGGTAAAATGCGAATGAACATGATTCGAATTTTAGCTGGTGATACCGTAACGGTTGAAATATCAACCTACGATTTAACACAAGGGCGTATTGTTTATAGAAAGTAGGAGGAATTTTATGAAAGTTAAACCATCGGTAAAACCAATGTGTGAGAAATGTAGAATTATAAAACGAAAAGGTCGTGTTATGGTTATTTGTAGTAATCCAAAGCACAAACAAAGACAAGGTTAAATAGGAGGTGTTTTATGGCACGAATAAAAGGTGTTGATATTCCAAATAATAAGCGTGTTGAGATTTCACTAACTTATATATACGGAATTGGGAGAAGTTTATCTAATAAAATATTAGCTGATGCTAAAATTGATCCAAATAAGCGAGTTAGTCAATTATCTAATGATGAATTGAATCTTATTCGTGATGAGGTTAATAAATATATGACTGAAGGAGATTTACGTAGAGAAGTTAACATGAATATTAAGACAAAAATGGAAATTAATTCTTACCAAGGATCTCGTCATAGAAAAGGATTGCCTGTAAGAGGACAAAGAACTAATCGAAATGCTCGTACTCGTAAGGGTAGGGGAAAAGTAGTGGCTAATAAGAAAAAATAGTAAGGCGAAAAGGAGGTTAGAATATGGCATATAAAGCAAGGAAAAGGAAAGTTAAAAAGTCAGTACCAGAAGGGAAAGCTTTTATCCATTCGACATTTAATAATACTATTGTTACTCTATCTGATAAAGATGGAAATGCTATAAGTTGGGCATCAGCTGGAACGTTAGGTTTTAAAGGTTCTAAAAAATCAACTCCATATGCGGCTGGATTAAGTGCTGAGGCAGCAGGTAAAGCTGCATATGATATGGGAATGCGAAAGGTTGAAGTTCATGTTAAAGGGTTAGGTTCAGGAAGAGAAACAGCTATTCGTTCACTTCAAGTAGCAGGTTTAGAAATTACAGCAATTATTGATGATACACCAATACCACATAACGGATGTCGTCCACCAAAGCGACCACGTGGATAATTTATAGAAAGGGAGTGGAGAAATGTTAAATTTTGAAAAACCTATTTATAAGATTACAGAATATGTTGAAAATAAAAACTATGGAAAGTTTGAATTAGAGCCTTTGGAGAGAGGCTTTGGCACGACTTTAGGAAATGCTCTTAGAAGAATAATGTTATCAAGTATGCCAGGTAGTTCTATTGTAGCTGTTCGAATAGACGGCGTTATGCATGAATTTCAGGCTGTTGATGGTATTGTAGAAGATGTTACTACTATTGTTTTAAATTTAAAAAATGTAGTAATAAAAAATAATACTACCGAAGTAAAGAAATTATATTTATCAACTGATAAAGAAGGTATAGTAACAGCAGGCGATATTGAGACTGACTCAGATGTAGAGATTATTAATAAGGATCAAGAAATTCTAACTATTGCTAAAGGTGGAAAATTGAATATGGAGCTTATTATAGCTAATGGAAGAGGATATGTTCAATCATCTGACAATAAAAAATTTATTGAAAATGAAACGAAAGGATTTATTCCAATTGATGCTATTTATTCTCCTATTGAAAGAGTTAGTTATGAAACAGAAAGTGCTCGTGTCGGGCAAGATGCCAATTATGATAAGCTAATTATGGAAGTATATACCAATGGTTCAATGAGACCAGAAGAGGCAATGGCATTATCAGCCAAAATAATGATTGAACATTTAAAAATAATTACTGATTTAAATGAAATTGCAGATGTTACAGGAATTATGAATACTAAACAGGAAGATAGCAAATTAAAGAAGTTGGAGACTTCTATTGATGACTTAGATTTTTCCGTTAGAGCATATAATTGCTTAAAAAGAGCTGGCATCAATACTCTAGGTGATTTGACTTCAAAATCAGAATTAGAAATGATGAAAATACGCAATTTAGGTAAAAAGTCTTTGAAAGAAGTAATGGAGAAAATAAAAGAAATGGGACTTAAATTTCGCGAAAGTGATTAATAGTTAGGAGGAATATTATGGCTTATAGAAAGTTAGGACGAACTAACAAGCATCGGAAAAGTATGTTATCGAATTTGACTAAAGAAGTTTTAAATAATGGGAAAATTATAACAACAGAAACTAGAGCGAAAGAAGTTCGTAAATTTGTTGATAAAATGATTTCTTATGCAAAAGATGGTTCTTTAGTGGCTAGAAGAAATGCGTTAGCATTCTTACGAAATGATAAGGAAACAGTAAAGAAATTATTTGATGAGATAGCACCAAAATACGCTAAAAGGGCTGGTGGCTATACTAGAATATTAAAGTTAAAAGAGCGTAGAGGCGATGATGCTTTAATGGTTGTTTTAGAATTAGTAGAAGAAGATGCCGAATAGGCATTTTTTTAAATAAAGAAAAAAAGTATATACAAAAAAAGAAGTAAATGATATAATGAAACAGAAAAAATAAAAGAAGGAAGGGAAGA
>CANQEN010000002.1 GCA_947595045.1 uncultured Bacilli bacterium
CAAATGGATGGAGCAATTTTAGTTATTGCTGCTACTGATGGACCTATGGCTCAAACTCGTGAACACATCTTATTATCACGTCAAGTTGGAGTACCTCGTATGGTTGTCTTCATGAATAAGTGTGATATGGTAGATGATCCAGAATTATTAGATTTAGTTGAAATGGAAATTCGTGAATTATTAAGCGAATATGGTTTTGATGGAGATAACACACCAATTATTCGTGGATCTGCTCTAAAAGCTCTTGAAGGTGATCCTGCTTGGGTAGGAAAGATTAACGAATTAATGGATGCTGTTGATACATGGATTGAAACTCCAGAGAGAGATACTGAAAAACCATTCTTAATGCCAATTGAAGACGTTTTTACAATTACAGGACGTGGTACTGTTGTTACAGGACGTGTTGAAAGAGGTCAATTAAAACTTAATGATGAAGTTGAAATTGTTGGATTAAAAGAAACTAAGAAAACAGTTGTTACAGGAATTGAAATGTTCCGTAAACAATTAGATTATGCTGAATCAGGAGATAATGCTGGTGTGTTATTACGTGGTATTGCCCGTGAGGAAGTTGAACGTGGTCAAGTATTAGCTAAACCTGGTACTGTTACACCTCATACTAAGTTTAAAGCACAAGTTTATGTTTTAAGCAAAGAAGAAGGTGGACGTCATACTCCATTCTTCTCAAATTATCGTCCACAATTCTATTTCAGAACAACTGATGTTACTGGCGTTATTGAATTACCAGAGGGTGTAGATATGGTAATGCCTGGAGATAATGTTGAAATGACTGTAGAATTAATTGCTCCAATCGCTATTGAAAATGGGACTAAGTTCTCAATTCGTGAAGGTGGTAGAACAGTTGGTTCTGGTAATATTTCTGAAATCATTGAATAATAATATTTATATATAAAAAAGAAATTAAAATTTTAACAATTAATTTCTTTTTTTTTTAGTTATAGCATAAATAGTTGGATTAATAATTAATTCAAAATCACCAATATACTCTAATCCTTCAGCACCAAAACTTAATTTAGAATGATTTAATCCTTTATCTATATTTTCGTTAGATAGGGGACTTATTAAATTACCTAAGTTAAAAACTTTGTAATTTTCTTTAGTATATTTATCTATTAGTTTCCAAATTAATAATGGTCTTGCATTAAACATTTTATATTTATAATCTATACTATCTAAATATAAATATACTTGATTTCGATATTTAATTGTAATAGCGCAAGCAATGATTATACCATTAGGATAATCACGAAGTAAATTAGTGGCATATACTAATTGTTTTTTTAGATTATTCAGTTCATTATCTGCTGCAATTTTCTTAGCAATGAATTTTTCATTGTTTCTTCCTTTTTCACTGAATACATTATCAGTTCTTTTACGACATTCAACAATTTGTTTTTGATATTTTATTTGAATATGTCTAAGATACAGTGATGGATCTAAATGAGCAAAATGTATATCTAACATATCACTTTGGCTAAAGTATTTATATATATTTTCAATATCTTTTTGCTCATAGGAATATTTATACTTTAATTGTTCATACATAAAAGGTATTTGTAATTCGTTTCCTTTATAAATTCTAATACCTTTAGCATCACTACTTCTAATTTTAGTACGATAATTTTTGTGTATGTCTACAAAAGAATTTACAATATTGCGATCAATATTTAAAATAGCATCAAAGGTAGATGTAGAATTAATATGATTATATTTTAAAGATTTTAGTGTTGTAATAATTTTTCCTGCTTGTGGGTTAATATCAGTAATAAGATTGTGACCTTTAAAGATGTACTTTGCTTGCCAAATTAAAGGAGAAATAGTTAGAGTCACTATCCCTTTTTTCTTTAACCAATTTTTTATTAATTTAGTAAATTCAGTTAATAAATTATTATCATTATAATCAATTAAGAACCCTTTTGGAGCATAAGCATACTTTAATTTATTATTTTCCTTAATACAAATTAAAGAAGCAGCTATTATATTATTATAATCATTTTTAATACCTATGAAAAATGATGAATTAAATTTATGATTAGTTATTAATCCATATTCTTTTGTTTGGTATATAGAATAGATAGGATAATTATTGGTAAATTCACTAAACTCATCATTAGAAAGTTCTACTAATTGCATAATAACCACGCATTCCTTTCATTTTGTTAAAGGCATACAGAGTCATGAAAATAATTATTTTTCAGACTACATCTTTTTTCAATACCAATAAATTATATCATAATTATTATTCTTTTCCCATAATATAGTATTAAATTTATTAAAAAGATTATAATTATTTGATTTGGCATTCGCTTTTTATTTTTGACATTATTTTACATAATATTGGTAATATTATTTATTTTATGTGAAAATATGTTAGAAAAGTAATTAATTTTGTTATAATGAGTGTAGAGACTAGTATTTTACTAGTTCATAAACTAAAAAGGAGCGAATTTAATTATGTGTAAGATATTAAGTTGTATTGAATTAAATGAGCAGATTCAAGAACGGATTAAGCAGGAATTGAAAACTTGTATGATTAGACCGAGCATTGCTGTTATTAAAGTCGGAGATAATGAGTTAATTGATTTTTCAGTTAAGAAAAAAGAACAATTGTGTAGTAATATTGGTATTTATTTTAGATTATTTGAGTTTGAAAATAATACTCCAGAGTTAGCCATAATTAATAAGATTAAAGAATTAAATAATGATGAATATGTACATGGCATTATGGTTGAATTACCATTGCCTAATAATTATAATGAACGAAGAATATTAAATTCTATTAGTAATGTAAAGGATATTGATGGATTAACGGATATAAATGCTGGACGTTTAATGAATGGACGCAGAGCCTTGATTCCTAGTACTGCGCAATCTGTTTTTAAGATATTAGAAATGTATAATATACCTGTTTTTGATAAAAATATTTTTATTATTGGTGGATTAACTCATATAAATCGTTCATTGACTAGTTTATTTATGGCAAAAAAAGCTAACGTGATTTGGTGTCAAGATGAAGCTACTAATATCGATGATAAATTATCTTTGGCTGATATAATTATTATTGGTAGTGATATAAGTGATATGTTTAATATTAAATGCCTGAAAGATGAATCGATTATTATAGATTTGGGTATTTGGAAAAATCACCAGTTTACATCAATTATAGATGAAACAATTATTAAAGAATATACTCATGTCTCTATTCCTAATGGTATTAATTTAGTTGCATTATCTATATTATTAGAAAATGTTATGTTATGTTATAAAAATATAAAATAATAGGTTATAGTCTGAAAAATAATTATTTTCATGATTCTGTGTGCCTTTAATAAAGTGAAAGAAATGTGTGGTTATAATGGATAAAATACAAGATAAATATTATAGTACTGGATCAACAGATAAACATAATTATAATAGAAATAGAAAATATAAATTAGGGCATTATAATAGTTATCATACTATTGAAAAAGGTAAATGGCCTAAAATAATAAAAAATGGGGTCTGCTTAGTAGTTGGAAGTATAACAATATTAGTTTTTTCTAATAAGCTAATTGGCAATTATAGTGAACAAAATGTGACTTATAATATTGAAAATATATCTAATATTAATGGAACCAACACTATTTATAGTGTTGAAGAAACATCTAATACTACGGTAGAGGAATCTTCTGAATTGACTACTGTTGATTCTTTTTCACTTGAAAACAGAATCAAAAATATCCCACAGAATAGTCAATTTATGATTGGGACGAAGGTAGATACTAATAAACTGACTGAATTTTCTGATACAGAGATGGGTAAAATATTTATTAAGTATGCACAACAGTTTGGAATAGACCCATATTTATTAATAGCCCAGGCTATTCAAGAAACACAATTAAATCATTGGGATTTTATCTGTGGTGGAAATAAATATAATGGTTATAGTGTGGGTGTTTGTCAATTGGAAAATCCTAGTGGAAATCCCATCACGGCATATGATTATAATTGTAATGAGTATATAACTGAATATATTACAATGGATAATGCACAAAATCTAGATACCAATATTAAAATAGCAACTATGCAAATGCAAAATAAATTATATGATTATAATGGTAATCCATATTTAGCGTTGCAGTCTTATAATTATGGTACTGGTATGATAGATATAGCTTTAAATCATTATAGTGAAGAAATAGGACAATCTGTTGAAAACATAATGCAAGATTATCAAAATTTTGGATGGCTAAAATATATTTATGATATGCATGAAAATCCTAGTAAGTATTTATCAAATTGGAGTTTTAATACTTATGGTGATGGAGAATATATTAAACATGTTTTGCAATATTTTCCTGGTACTAATACATATTATAATTATGATAATAAATTATATGAAATTAATTTAAATAATGGTGAAATTGTAAAAGTGGATATTATTGATAATAAAGTAAAATAAATCTTTTATAACTAAGGGGAAAATTTTTAAATGAAAGAAAAATAGAAATAATAAATACGATTATTTCTATTTTCTTTAAATAACTTTATATTATTAATTGTTAGTTTCTTCTTTTATACAATCATTTTGTCTATTATGTTATTATTGTTATTGATATGATTGCTGACTATTTGATGGGATATATTGTATTCTACAATTTATAAAAGATAATCCTTTTTATCCACATATACTTCACAAACTACTAATGCTATGTTAAAATAATTATATAGTAGGAGGCTGTATGAATAGATTTGATAAAGGAAAAATTCAAATGCTGTTAATAAAGGGATTATTAACTTTATCGATTATCCTTATCATTTTATATGTTCCTAATATTTTGTCTTTTTTTACAGGTAGTTATTTTACTAAAGATGAAGAGAATATTATTTTAACGGCAGCTAAACAATATATTAACGATTATAAAGAAATTAGTAATTATACCGAATACTGTTTATCATTTAATACTTTAGAAGATAGTAGCCTATTAAGTAGTGAATCATTTGTTGATAGTAAACTATTAGATAATTATGTAGTAAAGTATTCTAAAGATACTGATAATTATCAAATTACTAAGATAAATTATTGCCATAATATAAAATCACCTAATAAGTTATTGAGTAATATTGTTTTAAATAATAATCAGTGCCTTTTAGCCAAAAAAGATAATATTTATTATTTGGCAGGTAGTAAAAATGAATGTAATAATAATTATTTATGGTATTCTGGTAAGTTATGGCGAGTCATATCTTATAATACTGATAATAAGTTAATTCAGCTTATAATGGATAATTCAGCTACTGTTTTACAGTTTGGAAATAATGCAATTTATGATGGCAGTTATATTGATCAGTGGTTGACTCAAGAATTTTTACCAACATTAGTTAATTATAATCAATATTTATCTATGTTTAAATTTGGTACAGTTGATAGATATGTTGGGTTATTAAATAGTACAGAATATAATAGTATTTGTTCAAATAAAAATTGTTATTTATTAGATAATACTATTAATAAATCATTTTGGTTTATAGATTCTATTGGCAATAATAAAATTAATAGTATTTATACAAGCACTAAAGCTGTTATGCCTACTTTGCAAGGATTAGGGGTTAGACCAGTTATTTATATGCATGGTGATATTGTTATTAATGATGGTGTAGGTAGTATTGATAATCCCTATAGAATAGAGAATAATAATAATGAATTATTAAATGAACATACTAGTGGAGAATATGTAGAGTTTGATAATGCATTATTTAGAATTGTTGCTATTGAAGATGGTATGACTAAGATAACGTCTGTATCAATTCCTGATACTTTACAAAATAAACAGTTTGATAGCTATAGTAGCAATAATTATAGAAGTGCATCTATTAATTATTATTTAAATAATAACTATTATAATAGTATTAGTGATAATTATAAAGCTATGATTGTACCTAATACTACTTGGTATATTGGTTCATCTAATGGTAATGTATTTAATTATAAATTGAATATATGTGCTTATTTAGATAATAATACTTCTGTTAAAGATTGTATAAAGACAACTAACGTTGCTACTGCAACTATTGGTATGCCTAGATATGGAGAATTATTTACTACTCAATTAGATCGTTCAACTTCTAAAACATTTTGGACACTATCTCCATATTATACAACTAGTCTTAGAGGTATTAATGATCAAGGGTGGTTATTTACAAATATTGATGTCTTTCCTAATTTATTTCTAAATATTAGACCTTCATTTTATTTAGATCCAAAAGTTAAAGTTAGTTGTAATTATGATTATTGTGGTACTTATGAGCATCCTTATGATTTAGTATTATAAAAGGTGCCTATTTAGTTATGGCACCTTTTATTTTATTTATAATGTTGTTTTGTTCATCATCAGAACTTTGTTTCCATAATAATTCAAAAAATACACCAAGGCCTGGTAATGTAATTTCATCATTTTCAGATATGGCATCATTTATAGCTTTAGTAATTTCTTGTTCATTAGAGTCTTTAAAATTATTATAAATACTTTTTCTTATATCGATATTCATAATCATCGTCCTTTCTACCTCTAGTATTACCTATGATTTGTATTTTATAACATATAATAGTTAGAATCGGTATATTTATTATTGTAAGTAGTAGTATTTTTATTTTCTAATTGACTGACACGATTTTCTAGTGAATTAATTTGTTGTTGCATAGTATTTAATTGTTGCTCAATAGTATTAGAAGTTGTTGCATAAGGGCTCATGTCCATATTATTAGTGGTACTTATATTAGGCATTGGTGGCATCATATTTGGAACACCTGGTAATACGCCAGGCACAGGGCCCATCATACCATATACAGGATAGGTATTCATTCCACAGTTACGATCTTTTTTCATATACTTATTTACCTCCTAGTCTAGTAAATTATATGTTTTAGTTGTTTAAGATGTGCTAATAAACTACATAAATAGCTATTTACTTGTGTTAGGATTATAAATACGATATAATAAGTGTGGTGATAAACATGAGGCTTAGAAATGTAAAAGGAGCATCTCAATTGATTAAGAATTCTCCTTATGTATTTAATGATTATGCCAATATGAGGGGTAAATGGTCATCAGTTTTTGGTAATAGTAATCCTATTCATGTAGAAATAGGTATGGGGAAAGGGAAATTTATTATTGAAAGTGCTAGAAAAAATCCTGATATTAATTATATTGGTATAGAACGCTTTGATAGTGTTTTAGTGCGTGCTATACAGAAACTTGATAGGGAAAATTTAGCAAATTTGCGTATTTTAAAAGTAGATGCTGAATGTATAGATCAATTATTTGTTAATGAGATTACTGAGTTATACCTTAATTTCTCTGATCCTTGGCCTAAAAAAAAGCATGAAAAAAGAAGATTAACTAGTACTTACTTTTTAAATAAATATGAAAATATTTTTAAAGATGAACAAAGGATTGTTATGAAAACAGACAATCGTCATTTGTTTGAATTTTCAATTATATCAATGGTTAATTTTGGTTATCACATAGAAGAATTAATTTTGAATTTATATGATGAAGATATAACATTGAATATAGCAACAGAGTATGAACAAAAATTTAGTGAGCAAGGATATCCAATATATAAAGTAGTAGTAAGTAAATAATCGACATAGATTTTACATATTGAAATTATCACATGAAAAATAATAGTAATAATGATTTTTTTTTGATATAATAAAATAAAGAGGTGAGGTATGAAAAAAATAATGACATTCATACTGATACTATTTTTATGTGGTTGTACGGTTGTTAGAATTAATACTAATGAGATAGATACTATTGTAAATGTAGTGTTATCAAAGAATAATACGTTATATAATAGAGTTGGTAAAGGGTATAAGTATTATGTGCCTAGGGGGGTTACTTACATTGATACGGATAGTTTAAATGATAAATTATATTCTAATGGTGTCTATTATTATTTATATATTGATGCAGTTAGTTATTATAATAAGCGTAAAATAGATTATAAAGAAAATAAAAATGCCTATTATTCAAAGAAAATATCAGTTGATGATGGTTTTGAATATGATGGTTATTTAGAAATTAATAAACAAGATAATTTATATTATATTGAGTTTGTGTATAATTATGCTAGAATAGAGGCTATGGTTACAGCACAAAATTTAAATTCATCAGTATTAAATGCGACTTATATTTTGTCAACTATTCAGTTTAATTACGATGTTATAGAGTTAATGCTTAATGATGAATATTTTACGAATAAAGAGGAAAAGTATACCGTATTTACTCCTCGAGAAGAGTCTGAGAATTTTGAATTGAAATATGAAGATAGTGAATAAGGAAAGGTGACTTATGGGATTATTAGATAAAGTAAAAAATATTTTTACTGAAGAAGTAGAAGATGATGATGTTAAAGTTGAACAAATACAAAAAGAAGTTACACATGTGTCTATAGAATCGCCAGCTGTTAATCGGAATACACGTCAAGATTCGCTTTTAGATGACAATTTAGTTACTAGAGATGATAATCGTGTAATATTTAGTGAATTAGATGAGGTAGAAGCAAAGACTAAAAAACCAGTCTTATTTGATGATCATGCTTTTGATGATTTAGGTAAGATAGAAAAGAAAGAAAATAATATGAGTCATAAAGTAAGAACGGAAAGTAGGCATAATTATAATGGAGGCTATGATAAAAATTATAGTTTTAAGTCATATGGTGGTAATACTGCTAAGTCAGAGGTAAAAAAGGTATTTACACCTACTCCCATTATATCTCCTATTTATGGAATTCTAGATAAAAATTATCATAAAGAGGATATTGTTGAAAAGCGAAATGGTACAGCCGATGGCCTTAGTGTTGACTCTATTCGAAATAAAGCGTATGGAAAAGTAGATTCGAAAGTGGAAGAAGATATATTTAAAAATTCTATTTTGTTCAATGATCCTGATAAGGAAGTCGATAATGATGTGCTTAGTGGCTTAGCAAGTGATAAAGAAGATGTTTTAAGTCAAGATACAGAACAAAATATTCGAGATTTAGAGGAAATTACTATGGATTTAACTAAAGAGTTAGATAATTTATTATCTAAAAAGGATGCTTTAAGTAAGAAAGAAAGACAAGCTAACGAAAATGATAATGATGCATTAGAAGAAAATGATTTATTTGATTTAATTGATTCTATGTATGAAGAAGGTGATGATAAAAATGATGATTGATTTAGAGATAGTACTTCCTGTTATTTTATATTTAGTTTTAATTGTCTTAGTCATATTTTGTATTGCTTTTATCATAAAATTAATGAATACTCTAAAGAAGGTAGATATTATTTTGAATGATATTAGTATTAAAATGAATAAAGTAGATGGTGTATTCGATTTAATTGATCAAACTACAGAGTATGCTGCTAGTTTAAGTGATCGTATAATTAATAGTATTTCTAATTTTGTGAATCGTATTTTAAGAAAAAAGAAGAAAGGTGATATTGATGAGTAAAAAAAAGAAAGGTTTAGCTAAGTTTTTAACTGGAGTGGCTGTTGGTACTGGGTTAGGAATTTTATTCGCACCTAAAAAGGGGAGTGAAACTAGGGAGCAATTGAAATCTAAATTGGATGAATTATTAGTTAAGGCTAAATCGTTAAAAAAAGAAGACGTGGCTTTAAGTATTGAAAATAAAATTGAAGAAATAAAATTAGAGTTAGATGATTTAGATAAAGAAAAAGTTTTAAAAATTGCTAAAGAGAAGGCTAGAAAAGTTCAAGATATGGCTGAAGAGTTAGTTCAATACGTAATTGATAAAGGAACTCCAGTGATGGAGAAAACGGCTAATACTGTTAGAGAGAAAGCCATTACTGTTACTAAAGAAATATTAAATAAATTAGAGAAAGAAGCATGAATCTTCTTTTTTTCTTTATAGAAAATGTAAACGAATTGACTGTATTCTGAGTAATATAATTTACTAAAAACATAAATTATAGTATAATGAATATGTATTAGAGGTGACTTATGAATAATTTAATAGTAGTATTGAAGAAAAATAAATTTAAAGCTATTGTAGTAGGTGTAGTTATGTTAGCACTCATTTTAATGATAATAGCTATTATGGTTATGTTTTCCTTTAAAGGTAGTGTTTATGGTGATCGATGTGATGAGATAAAAAATGTACCAATTACGGATAATCGTAAAAAAGAAATCAAAGAAATAGTTGGTGGTTATGAAAATATTGAGGTAACTGATATTAATGTTAAATGCCGTTTGTTAGATATTACTGTTAATTTAAAGAGCGATATGGATTTTGCTATAGTTGATGAAATGAGTAAAGCTATATTGGGAGTTTTATCAGAAGAAGAATTAGAATTATATGATATCGAATTAATGGTAACTAGTAGTAATAAAGAAAATACTGAATATCCTAAGATGGGTACTCGACATAAAGTAATTAATGATGAAGCTAATGACCATTTTGTGTGGTAGCAAGGAGCATATATGAAAAAAAAAATAATTATAGGGTTAATCGGAATATTAGTTATAGCAGGAATACTAATTGGCATTTATAAATTAAATATAATAGATAATGGTGTTTCTTTTTCTGTATCAGAGCAACAGTGGCTATCAAATAATAAAAATAATATTATTGATATATATGTTCCAAGTGACATATCTATTTTTTCAAATATGGGTAAAGGTGTTGTTTTTGACTTAATTAATGATTTTAGTAATGATAATAAGATAAAAATAAATGCTACTGCTTATGAATTGCAAAATAATTTGACTGATATAAGTTATGCCATCGAATTAGTAGATAAAGTTGGTAAAGATCAAATATTACTTTATAAAGATAGTTATGCATTAGTAGTTAAAGATGATAAAAAATATAATAATATATCAAATATTAGTAATTTGAAATTGGGAGTATTAAATCAAGATTTAGATTTAGCTAATTCTTATTTCGGTGATAATAATGAAATAAGTGGTTTTGCTAATTTGGAGGAGTTAAATAGTAAGTTTATCTCGGGAGATGAATCATTAGATGGAGTTATTGTATTACGTAGTCTATATTTGCAAGAAATATTGGAACATAATTATCATATAGCTTATCATATATCAGAAATGACTAAGAACTTTGTTATTACTACTAAGGGAGATAAAATCTTAAATAATATTTTTCAAAAGTATACTAAAAATTGGCTTAAAGAAAATATAGAGAGTTCTTATAATGCACATTTATTAGATGAATATTTTACTATTAAAGGAATTACAGATAAAGAAAAGAATTCTTTGCAAGAAAAGACTTATACATATGGTTATATAAATAATGGTATTTATGATTTTACTAGTGGTAATGATTTATATGGAATTAATTATTATATAATAAAAGCATTCGCTAAATTAGCAAATATTGATATGGATTATCATAAGCCATATAAGACAGCTAAAGAATTAAATAATGCATTAGAACAAAAAAAGATTGATTTTTATTTTAATGATATAGGTACAAAATGTACCAACCAATGTTTTTCAACTATAGATGCAATTAATAGTGATATTGTGTTTTTAACTAATGTTAACAATGATTTTATTATTAATTCATTAGCTAGCCTTCAAAATCAAAAAATTAATGTTGTGAAAAACTCGATGATTGCTAAATATTTAAAGGAAAATAAAATTAAAGTTAAAGAATATGATAATATAAATAAATTGTTATCAAATGTTAAGAAAACTGATATATTAGCACTTGATCTCAAGAGTTACGAGTATTATAGTGATGAACTGCTTAGATTATATAAAATACAATATATAGATCAGTTTAAATTAAATTATGGATATATAATTAATGAAGATAATAAAACATTTATGAATTTATTTAATTTTTACTTAGAATATACACCAATACATAGTATTGTTAATCGTAGCTATGGTGACATATACGTTAAAAATTATAATCAACTTATTATGTTCGTTGTTATTTGTATATTATCATTAATAGTTATATTTTTCTTAATTCGTGATTTAAGAAAATTTATTAAAATAATTAAGAAAAGAAAACATAAGACTTTATCAAAACAAGAAAAATTAAAATATATAGATCAATTAACTTCTTTAAAAAATAGAGCCTATTTAAATGACAATATTGAATTATGGGATGCTTCATTAATTTATCCTCAGGCAATAGCTGTGATTGATTTGAACAATATTGCCTATATAAATGATAACTTTGGTCATGAGGAAGGTGATAAAGTCATTGCTGAAGCTGCTAACATTTTAATTAGGACACAATTACCAAGAACGGAAATTATTAGAACTGATGGTAATGAATTCTTAGTATATATGATAGAATATAATGAAAAGCAAATAGTATCTTATTTAAAGAAAATAACAAAGGAATTTAAAGAATTAACTCATGGTTATGGAGCTGCTATGGGATATAGTATTATTAATGATGAAATAAAAACAATTGATGATGCTGTTAATGAAGCAACTATTGCTATGAAAGAACATAAACAAAGTATGATGTCTGATGAATAGATGAAAAGTAAGTATTCTTTAGCTAAAAAATACTTGCTTTTTTTGATACTAATAAAATATTAATATTTAGAAAAAGTAACGTTATTAGGCGATAAATTAGTTTTTTCTTTTTCTTGACATACAAACAATTGTTTGGTATTATTTATTTAGGTGATAACATGAAAATAGAGCATATAAAAAAGTTAGATAACGGTAAATACAAATTAACAATAGATGGTAAAGATATTATTACTTATGATGATATTCTTATAAAATATAATATATTATATAAGAATGACATTACTCCAGAACTTTATTTTAAAATCCAAAAAGATAATAATTATTATGAAATATATAATAAAGTAGTTAGTTTTATTATAAAAAAAAGGAAAAGTAAAAAAGAAATAGAGAATTATTTAAATACATTTTCTTTAGATAGTGAAGATATTAATAGTATTATAAAAAAATTACAAGATATAGGTCTTATTAATGATAGAGAATATACTAGGGCATATATATCAGATAGATTATATTTAAGTAATGATGGTCCTAATAAAATTAGGTGTTATTTAATAAATCAAGATATAGATTTAAGTATTATTGATGATGAACTTTCTAAAATAGATAGTCAAGAAATAATGAATAAATTAGAAAAGTTAGTATCTAAAAAAATTAAAAGTAATCATCATTATTCTAGTTATAAATTAAAAATAAAAATAAAGTATGATTTAAGTAATTTAGGATATGATGTAGAAGATATTAATAGTATTTTAAATAATTATTATTGTAATAATGAAGAAATAATAAAGAAAGAATATCATAAATATTATCAAAGGTTAATGAGAAAATATAGTGGTGAAGAATTAATTAAACAATTAAAGGTTAAATTATTAGCTAAAGGATTTAGTGCGAATGAAATAGATAGTGTAATTAATAATGAATAGGCAATATTAGTATTGCTTTTTATTTCATAAAGTTGTAACTACTACATATAATTTAATATAAATATAACTATCGTTATTTATATAATAGTATAGGAGTGTGAACTATGAAAAAATTTTTAAGCCTAAGTTTAGTTTGTATTTTATTGCTCTTTATGGTAATTTCACCAGTAAAAGCATTAACTGTGTGGAATTATAATGATTGGCAAGATGGTAAGGATTATGGATCAAAAACTAGAATTTCGTCTAATATAACTAATCTTAAAGGAGAAAAAGAAGAACAGAAAGGAATGAAGGTAGGACCTTTTAATAAAGCAAGTAAAGCAAAATTAAGCGATGGAATTACAGAAGAAGTTTATGTAGGACTTAATCTAAATGATTATCAAAATTCAGAATTATTTGAGTTATCTATAGCTTTAAATCAACAACAAAAGGGCGAAGATGCTAAATATTTAACAGAAGCTGTTGTTATGACGCAAAAAAGTGAAGGTAAATTTGTTTTAACTTCAGGTTGGGCAAAAGATAAAAATCCAATAGCTACAATAGACTCAGATGGCGTATATACATATAGATGGGAATTTAAAAAGGACAATGATAATAAAATTCAGGTGCGATTTACAGTATTAAATTATGGAAAGGAATTAGGCACAACAGGTTTTGTAAAACTAGAAGTAGAAAATTTTGATAAAGCTACTGATGTTAGATATCTATGGGCATGTAATATTAAAGCTAACTATGGTGTAGATATATATACAACATTACCAGAGAATTCAGTAGAAAATCCAGATACTTCTGATATTAATTTATTTTTATTCATTGTATTAATTATTGTCAGTGGCTTTGGTTTAATTTATATTAAAAAAGAAAGTTTAATTCATAATTAAATAGATAAAAAAAACACCTCTACTAGGAGATGCTTTTTTTTATTCCATATTTATTTTATTCTTCCTCGTCATCAGTAGTAGTATCATCAGAGTTTAAAGAATTAATAAAATCTTTATATTTTTGTTTTAAATTTGAATCATTAATTGTAAATTTATATTTTTCTCTTAACTCATGTAGAGCAGTAGATTGTAATAATGTATCACTACTCATTTCTTGTTCTGCCATTTTAATGCGAATATCATCAGTAGCATCTTTTAATGAATCCTTATCAGCTGAACTAACTTTTAATATTACATGATAACCGTATTCTGTCTTTACTGGCTCTGAAACAACTTGACCATTTTTTAACTTAGCAGAGGCATCCCAAAATTCTTCTACGACATCACCTTTCATGAAGTTTTCTATTAATCCACCATTTTCATAAGAACTATCAGCAGAATAATTAAGTGCTAGCTCATCAAATTTTTCATTTAATTTATCATTATCTTTAATATCTTTTAATTGATCAATTAAGTCAGTAGCAGTATCATATGCTTCATCAGTGTCATCTTCTTGATCTTCATCAAATTCGATTAAAATATGTTTTACCGTTAATTTTTCAGAATAATTATCATTATAATAATCTTCAATTTCTTTATCAGTATATTTAGTTCCTATTTGTTTAGCAGCTGCAATAGCGATCTTACGATCATTTACTGCATAATCAAATAGTTGATCTTCTGTAGTAACTCCATTAAGACCTACATAGTTAGTCATAAATTGTTCAAAATCTACACCATATTGAGTAGCATATTGTTTATAATATTCTACAATTTGATTAGCATAATCTTCAATTTCCTTTGTTGTTTTAACTTCCTTATTGGCAATATAAGCATTAATCTTATTCATTAAAGCTTCGTATCCATAACTTCCTTTTAATTCTTTGTATAGCTCATCTGCTGAAACTTCGTATCCTTTCACTGATGCTACAACCTCTTCACCATTCTTTAGTTTAGCTGAACCACATGCAGTTGTCATAAGTAATATCCCACATAGTGATAAAGCAATTAATTTCTTTTTCATAAAATCTCCTTTCACTTCTTTATGACTCATCATCATACACTTAATATAATAACAAATATTACTATAAAATTCAATATTTGTAATCACATCTTCACAAAAAATTCATAGAATAACTGTGAAAAGACAAAAAAGGAGGAATGATTTTATGTGTGGTAATACAGGAATATCATCAGCTGCTATTGTATTAGTATTATTCATTTTATTAATAATCATACTTGGAGCTTATATTTAAGGAGGGGATTTTATGGCTTGTAGTGGTGCATGCGGAAATCAGACAACAACCAATAACTGTACTCAAAATAATGTAACTTGTAGTAATAATAGCAATAGTTTTTCTTATATCATTATAATAGTTCTTTATATTTTACTAGCTATTATTATTGGCTCTTGTCTATTCTATTAAAAAGAGGAATGCCTCTTTTTTTTATATGTTATAGTAGTATTTTTTACTAGGAATAAATTTTCTTAGTTTTTTTATTTTGAAAAAGGAAATATTGATATAATCAATAATAATATAGTAGGAGGTGATAAAACGAAAAAATATCCATTTGTTAAACAAGAAGAATTTAAAGACTGTGGAGCTGCTAGTTTATCTATGATAATTAGATATTATAATGGATATATTGGTTATGAGGAGTTAAAAGAGTTAACCAAAATTACAAAAGACGGGACAACAGCTTTTCATTTAATCGAAGCAGCTAAACAAATTGGTTTTAAAGCTATGGGTGTTCAATGTACATTAGATAATATTAATAGCGAGAATATAGTACTACCTTGTATTGCTAATGTTATTATGAATAATTCATATCGACATTTTGTTGTCATTTATGAAATCAATTATAAAAAAGGATATTTAGTAATAGGTGATCCATCTAATAAAGTCATAAAAATGTCTTTTGATATTTTTAAATCAATATTTAGTGGTGTCTTAATTATTCTTTATCCAGAACAAGTCTTACCTATAAAGGGAGAAAATAAAATATCTATTTTAATGCTTTGGAATATATTGAAATTACACACACCTTTATTATTTCAAATCATAATTATGTCATCATTGGTAGCCATTTTCTCTATTGTTTCATCTTTTTATGTTGAGACGATGATTAATGGTATTAATGAAACTAATTCAATAAGTTATTTGTTTTTTCTTTTTCTAATTTTTACTGTTATTTATTTGATGAAAATTATTAGTAATTTTCTTCGAGATAAAATATTAGTACTCCTTACTCAGAAATTAGATTTAATTTTAACTATGGATACTTTTAAGAAAGTTTTATTGCTTCCTTATAATTATTATCGAAATCGTACTACTGGTGATATTATTTCGAGGATACAAGATTTAACATCTATTAAAGGTATTATAGGGCAATTTTTAGTTACAATAGCTGTAGATTTACCATTATCATTGATTGCTTTTGCTGTGTTATATATTATTAATAATCAATTATGTGGGATTGTAATAATTATGGCAGGTCTTTATTTTCTTATTATGATCATATTTCAATCTATGTTTGAACACTGTATAAATAAAGAACAACAATCAAGAGCTAATACTAATTCTTATATGGTAGAAGCCATTAGTGGCTTTGAATCTGTGAAGGGATTAAAGATGGAATCTAAAATATTGGATAATTTTGAAAAAAAATATGTTAAATACCTAAAATTGACATCTCATCATCAAGAATTGTATATTACGCAGTCAATGTTAAAAGAATTGGTATATTATTTGGGATTTTTAGTAATTACTTTAATTGGTTCTTGGTATGTTATTGATAATAAGATGTCTTTAGGCAGTTTACTTACTTTCCATAGTTTATTGTTTTACTTTTTAGATCCAATTCAGAGTATGATTAATTTAAATCATGAATGGAAAGAAGTTAAAAATGCGTTGAGAAGAGTTTTAGAGATGCAAATAAAAAATAATAATTCTACTGGTTTTTTGGATATATCAATGACTGGTGATATTGAATTTAGGAATGTTAATTATTCTTTTAATGACCGTGATAAAGTATTAAATAATATTTCATTTACTATTAAACAAAATGAAAAATTAATGATTGTTGGAAGAAGTGGAGGAGGAAAAAGTACTTTATTAAAATTATTAATGAAATACTATGCTGTTCCTAGAGATAATATTTTTATTAATAATATTGATATAAATGATTATTTAGATTCTAAGAATGTTTATTATATTAATCAACAAGAGACTTTATTTACAGGAAGTATTTTACAAAATATTGTTGGTAATAGTGATGTAGATAATGAAACGGTATTGGGAATTGCTAAAATATGTGCAGTAAATGATATAGTAAAAAATAGTTCTTTAGGATTTAATGAATTAGTAGAAGAAAATGGCTTTAATTTTTCAGGTGGTGAAAGACAAAGAATTATCCTAGCTAGGGCATTAATTAATCCATTTAATATTTTAATTATTGATGAAGGAACTAATCAGATCGATATTGATTTGGAACGAAAAATTTTAAAAGCTATTTTTAAAAAATTCCATGATAAAACGATAATAGTTATATCACATCGTTTGGATAACTTAGATTTATTTAATCATATGATTGAAATTGAAAATGGTAAATTAGTAAAGGATGTTAAATATAATGAAAAAAATTGATATTTTTAATAATTCGGCTATTATTTTATTAAAAAGAACACCTAATAAAATATTAAATAGTATGTATATTATTATTTTGTTCGTAATAGTTGTTATAATGTTTAGTTTGTTATACAAATATCCTAAGTATAGTTATTACCAAGCTATAGTAGAAAAAGATAATAATGATTATGTAATTAGTATAGTATTAAAAGAAGCTGAATTGCCTTTTAATAAAGGTAATAGTATTGTTATTGATAATAAGAAAGTTAAAATTAAAAATATAGAAGTATCAGATGTAAATTATGATAATATGGGTAATCAATATCGTATTATTAAATTGAAAGTTAATATAGATGATAAGATTAAAATAAATCATAATATTGTAGATGTTCATATTTATAAAGGTGATACAACTATATTTAAAGAGTTATGGAAAAAAGTAAAGAAAGGATTGATGTAATGAATATACTTACTGATAATGAATTAATGGATGTAAAAGGTGGAGGAATTTCTTTAGGAGCAGCTGCATTGATTGTTCTTGGGGTAACTTTCCTCATTGGAGTAATAGATGGTTATATTAGGCCATTCTCATGTAATTAGGAGGTGAAATATGAAAGAATTACAAGCTAATGAATTATTAGATGTCAAAGGTGGTGCTGGACTTAATGCTACATTTTTAGCTGCTTTAGTTAGAGGTGTTAATTCCTTTTTGGACGTAGGTCGGAGTTTAGGATCAGCTATTAGAAGAACAATAGAAGGCAACGTATGCCCACTATAAGTAGTAAAAATATTTTAAAATATATATTAATTATCAGCTTGATTATAGCATGTATTCCTTTTATGGGAATCCTATTTGATATAGTATTAAATATGGGTAGATACGTTGGTTCTTTTGCTAGAACGATTGGTGAAGGTCAAATATGCCATTTTTAAGAGAGTTTTCTCTCTTTTTATTTTGAATTTTTATTAAAAAAGTGTCCCATTTTGTTGAAAGAACAAAGGAAAAGTGTTATAATACAATTAGTTTTATGAAAGGAGGGATATCGATGTCAACCGTGGCAAAAGTTAAAGATGGCAATGTTGAAAGTGCTATAAGAGCATTAAAGCAAAAAAACGCTAGAGATGGCCTCCTAAAAAAAGTGCGTGAGCGTCAAAACGGATATAAAAAACCAGGCGTTCGTAAAAGAGAAAAGAAAGAAGAAGGTATTAAAAACACAAGGAAAAGAGAGAGAAATAATCGTTAGAGTGGTTTAGCTCTCTTTATTTGTTGAAAGAAAGGAGTTTTATATGCGAGATAAAATTTTAAATGATATTATAGCAGCAATGAAGAGTCAAGATAAAGATAGATTAGCTGTTTTGAGAATGGTAAAAGGAGCTATTCAGTTAGAAGAAATAAGTAAAAAAAGTGAATTAAAGGATGAAGATGTAATTAGTGTATTATCAAAACAAATTAAAACACGCCGTGAGTCTATCGTTGATTTTGAAAAGGGTGGTAGAACTGATTTAATAGAAAAAACTAATGCTGAAATTGAAATTTTAAATGAATATATGCCAGAACAAATGACAAAGGAAGAGCTTATTCAAACGATAGAAGAAGTATTTAAAAAAGTTATACCAACATCGTCTTCTGATATGGGAAAGATTATGAAAGAGTTAACGCCTTTAGTAAAAGGAAAGGCTGATATGGCACAAGTTAGTAAAATAGTTAAAGAAAAAATTAATAATCTATAGGTGTAAAAGTCTTGTATAATATAAGTTTTTATGATACAATTTTAATTGTGTAATCCGCTGACGTTTTCTTGGTTAAGATTATATTAGTAATAAAAGAGGAGAGTGAAATTGTGAACATAATCGATAAGATTACTAAAAGTCAAATAAGGACTGATATTCCTGAATTCCAAGTAGGAGATACAGTAAGAGTTGACTTGAAAATTGAAGAAAAAGATGCTAAGGGTAATATTAAATCTTCTAGGATCCAAGCTTTTGAAGGTTTAGTTATGTCTATCCAAGGATCTGGAATTAGTAAAACATTTACGGTTAGAAAAAAATCAGGAAATGTTGGTGTAGAAAAAATATTTCCAGTAAATTCACCTAAAATTGCTAATCTTACTGTTATTCGAAAAGGAAAAGTTAGAAGAGCAAAATTAGGTTATATTCGTAATGCTAAAAAGACACCAAAAATTAAAGAAAGAGCATAAGGCGTAAAGCCTTATTTTGCTATAGTTAGAAAATAACATAAAATAATTGATAAAAGGTTCAATATTCTAATTATATGAATGTTTTGAATTTGTGAAAGGAATGTGACTGAGTATGGAAATAAAAGCATCACAAAAAATATGGGGAAAACTTAAAGGTTTTGTGCCCTACATTATTATTGTTATTGTAGTTGTACTTATTAGAACTTTTATTATGACACCAGTTAAAGTTAATGGTGCTTCTATGAATAATACTTTAAAAGATGGTGATATTTTAATTTTAAATAAATTAGATAAGAAATTTGAACGGTTTGATATTGTGGTTATTAATTTAGGAAATACTAAAATTGTTAAGAGAATTATTGGCTTGCCAGGAGAAAGTGTATCTTATGAAAATGATATTTTATATATCGATGGGCAACCACTTACTGATGTGTCTGAAGATATTACTGATGATTTTTCATTAGAATCTTTATATGGATATACTTATTTACCAGATGATTATTATTTTGTTATGGGTGATAATCGTAATAATTCATCTGATAGTCGTGATTATCGAATTGGTATTATACCTAAGTCTAAAATAGAGGGAACAACATCAATACGTATTTTTCCTTTTACTAAAATAGGTAGTTTTAAATAATTGTGAGATAGGTGATAGCTTTGAACGGAAATAGAGGAGCTAAGGGATCGATAAATGACCGTTTAATTAGTATGATGTATCGTAATCGATATAAGAAGTGGAAATTACAGCATGATAGTTATAGAGCTAATCCATTTAAGATATATAATGAAAAAACAATTGATTATTTAAAGACAATTAGAACTTTTGATTATGAAAGTAATCAGGATGTAAGTAATTTAAATTTAGTAGATTCATTAGTAGTAGAAGATGCTTTCACACCTATTAAGCAAGTAACCGAAGATATACCTTTAATGGTGGATAAGAAAAATGAAATTAGTAATGTTGTGGAACAATCTACTAATTTAGAACAGAAAGAGCAATTTAGTAATAATGATGCTAAAAATATGCATGATTTAAGTGAGAAAATAATAGAATTTGATCCTAAAACAGAGGATTATGATTTTAAACATTATGATTATTATGAAGTCATATTAAATAATACTAAGGTTGGAACTATTGAAGAGAGTGAAATAATTGAACCGGAAAAAGAACTTAATATTCATGATAATGAGATTGTAGTTGTTGATGAATTAACTGAATTTATAGATGATAGTAAAGAACAATTGATAGAAATTAAGAAAGAAATTACCGAAATTAAAGAATTGATTAATATAGCAGAAACACAAGATGAAATAGAAGCTATAGAATTTCGAATGAATCGGTTACAAAAAGAAATAGCTATATTAAAAGCAAAATACGAAAAGATAAAAGATCATTATGATTTGAGTGAGTTTATAATATTAGATAGCATAACTTATATGGATGCTATTGGTGAATTAAAGGATGAGGCTAGTATTGAACAATTAGAAATAATGGTTGATATTTGTAAAAATGAGATAGAAGAATTAGATGATATAGTAGAAGAGAATAAAAGAGGTGTTGAGGCAAAAGAAGAATTTACTTCTAAGCAACAAGAAATAGAAAATAGAGATAAGGCATTTATTAAGCATACTGATAGGGTTATGGAAGTTGATAAAGATTATCAGCAAATAATTAATGATACTAAATCACAGATGGAATTATTAAAGCATATTAGAGAACATCTTTATGATTTTGAGATAGAAGTTATTAAAACAACTAAGATAGTTAATAGAACGCAGAGTTTATTTGGTTCTTTTCTAAGGATAGCTACTGGTATCTTAACGCGTCCTTTTACTGGTATTAATTTATTTGGTATTGCTTTGGGTACTAACTTAATTAATCGAGGTTTACGTGGACTTAGAGAATATCTTAACCCAGAGATAGAAGTTATTGAGGAAAATAGAAAAAAATATTGTGATATGGAAGAGGAAATATTAAAAGGTAAAAATTTAGTTAATAATACTAAAATGCTCTTATCTGATTCTTTATGGCAATTGACACAACTAGAACAGGAATTTCAAACTACATTTGCTAATTATACAAATGTTATTCCAGAGTATAAACAGGTATTAGACCAAATGCATACTTTAAAAAATGGTTTAATTGAAAAAGAAAGACAATTAGAATTACAAAATCATGATTTAGATAGACAATACGAAGCCAATAAAATAAAATTAAAAAAAGCTAGTTAGTAATAAGTAAATTTTATTAAAAAATTAATATATAATTATAAAAAGAATAAATCATATAATGCGATTTATTTTTTTATTGACAACTATGTATGTAATAAATATATACACAGAGAGGTTAATTATGGAAATAATAATAAGTAATTCACATTATACATCAAAAGGGTTATTTAATTTATTTGGTTTTGATATAATTTATTATTTTAAAGAATATATTGATGTTAATACCTATGTAACACCAGATTTAACAATGAATCATACATTAGGGTCTAAATTGGATAGTGTCAGGACGCAATTTCCATTTTTAGCTTATGATACTATGGAATCCATAATGAAAATAAGTGATTATAATGAAGTAGAAAAGTTTTATGGAATACAAGAATATTCTTTAGATAATGATGAATATATTATTGTTGCAGACTTTAAATCAATGGTTCATGTTAGAAATATAGCTTTAGAAAATAATGAGGTAATTCATTCTATATTTGGAATAATATTTGCAGTTAAAGTATTAGAGGTATTTGGTAATGAACAATTACTACCATCAATTATTGCAACAGCTATATTTATTGTTATTATATATGGTGGATATTTTATGATTACCTATTACTGTAGTAAAAACATAATTAAATAACTACCAGATAGTAAATATTTGCTATCTGGTTTTTATACTAATAAAAATTATTTGATAAAATATTTATAAATTAAATAGGTCATAACTAGTACGATAATTACTTTTAGATTTTAATCAACTTTTTTCATCATGATTGATTTTTGATATACACCAATATAATCAATAGGGGCAGTTTTGAATATATCTATATGCATTGATTATCTCTATTATTGATTGACATTTCCAATATTGTTTCATATAATATGGTTATATTTTGAACATTAGTTTGAAAAATAATTATTTTCATGACTCTGTGTGCCTTGAACAAAGGGAAAGGGATGTGTGGTTATTGTGAATATTATCACCGAAGTTACTAAAAAATATTCAATACTCTCTAAAGATGAAGCTATATCTAGAATTATTGATAATAGTGACTTATTTTTTAAGAATTTAGAAGAATATTTAAAATTGATGAAAATAGAAAAAGTTAATTTTGTTGGTATTGGTAATTCATTAAGTGCAGGTTGGTCTGCTATTGATCAAGACGTTAGACCGTTTATCTTAAAATTACAAGAAATAATGAAAGATCAAATTATAAAAAAAGGGTTTGATATAAGCTTTTATAATTATGCACTTGCTGCTAATAATTCTAATGAGAAGATATTGAATTTTTTACAGGGAAATCCAACCGAAAAAGATGTAAAGCATCATTTTATAAATGATGTCAATCAATGGAAAAAAAAGTTTGATAATACTCTTTTAGAAAACTATATTGATTTAAATAAAGCTTTAGACTTTTATCCAAATTCCAATACTGCTTTTAAAAATGTTTATTGTGATAATATATTAACGTTTACTCTTTTAAATAGTTGTACTGGTGGTTTTTTAGAATCATTAAAGAAAAAGAAACTAAAAGATATGAAAGATTCTTTTAAAAAAGACAAAGAATATTTAGTTAGTATAATTGATTATTTAAAACAGTTAAAAAAAGAAAATATCAATTTAATTTCAGTGGGTAATTTTCCATATATATCAACTTCATCAGGGGTATTAATCAATAAATTAATTGATTATCTCATAAATGATGATATTCAAAAAATTTGCTTAAATAATAACGTAACTTATTTTAATAAAAATCAAATTGCTTTATTTCAAAAATACAAAAATCCTCATACTATAGCATATGGTATAAAGGTTGATAATCATCCTCGAATGGATGAACAGTATACAGTATTATATTATTATTTTAATAGTGTAACTGAAATGTTGGAAACTAAAAAAAAGTTATTAATTAGATAGTTATACAATTAATAACTTTTTTTGAAAATTACCAAAAGTTTTAAACATTATTTTTTTCTTATCATTTTCCTAAAAATGCATTAGATATTTTGGTATTATTTTAATCAGCTTTTTTATCATGATTGATTTTTAGCAATGTTTAAAATTACACCAATACTAATCATTGTAATTAGTAGACTAGATCCACCGTAAGATAAAAAGGGAAGAGTAACTCCAGTTACGGGCAGTACTCCAATAACAACCATTAAATTTAATAGAGTTTGAAAAGAAAAACTAAAGAGAATACCAAAAGATAAATATTTAGAGAAATGATCTTTTGTATTAATAGCTATTTTAAATTCTGTAATAATGATAGATATAAATAAAGTAGCAATAATTAATACTCCCAAAAAACCAAATTCTTCACTAATAATAGAAAAAATAAAATCAGTTTGAGGTTCAGGTAAATAAAAATGTTTTTGTATTGAATTACCTAATCCCATTCCAAATAAACCACCAGGCCCTATAGCATACAATGATTGGATAATTTGAAATCCACTACCTAAGGGATCACTCCAAGGATCTAGAAAGGATAAAATACGTTGTAGTCGGTAAGGAGCAATTAAAATTAAGATAACAATACCTATAACACCAATTAAACCTAATTTTAATAAAAAACGAATATCCATTCCACCAATAAATAAGATCCCTAAAATAGATACTACTAAAACAAATCCTGTACCAAAATCTGGTTGTAGCATAATAATACCAAAAATAAGTAGAGTAAATAAAAGAATAGGTAATATTTTTTTATGATTAGTTAAATATTTTGATACAAAAATCATTAATCCTAATTTAGTGAATTCACTAGGTTGAATTCCGAAAGAACCAATACCAAACCAACTACGACTACCATTTCTAACACTTCCAATACCGGGTATTAAAACTAATATTAATAATATAATACAAACAATAATAATTTTACTAGCATTTTTATAATACCAATGATAATCTATTTTACTAACCATATACATAAGAAATAAACCTATAATAAAGAAAATAGTCTGATTTTTTAAATATTTAAAAGCATCATTATATTTATATTCAGCCCAAATATATGATGATGAGTAAATCATTAAAATACCGAATAAACAAATACATATGACACTAGTAATAAGGATAATTCTATTTTTCATAACCACACTCCAAATAATAATGCTGCCATACTAGCTATTAGACCAATTATCCAAAAAATACGTACTACTTCTAATTCATTCATATATCGTTCAAAAGTGTGATGAATAGGAGTAATAGGAAAAATTCGTTTGTGAGTTAATTTATAGTAAAAACGTTGAATAACACAACTTAATGTTTCTAAAACAAATACAATTCCTACTACTATTAATAATAATTCGTGTCTTGTTAAGATAGAAACCATTCCTAAAGTAGCTCCTAAAGATAAAGAACCAGTATCTCCCATAAATATTTTAGCTGGATTTGCATTAAAACATAAAAAACCAATTAAAGAGCCAATTAAGGCAAATAGAAACATACTAATTTCAATATAACCATTAAGCCAACCAGTATTTAAGGTAATAATACCAAAAGTAAAGAAAGCGATAATAGATAGACCAGTAGCTAGACCATCTAAACCGTCTGTAATATTAACGGCGTTACTACTACTAATTAAAACAAGTAGGATAAAAAAACCATAATAAAATCCTATATTTGTTTTAATACCTAAAGTATGTATCCATATAAGAGGCTCATTACCTGCTTTTAGGAATAAGTAAAAGGTAATAATAGCTAATATGATCTGTAAGCATAATTTCATTGATTCCGATAATCCTTTATTGTTGTTACGTTTAATAATTAAAAAATCATCTACAAAACCGATTAAGCTATAAGTAATAAAGACAAATAAAATAATTATTAAATTATAAGTAACAGTGATTTTATTTAATAATATAAGAACTATCATAATAAAGAGAGGAGGTATAATAAAGATAATACCACCCATTGTAGGTACATTTTTTTTATTAGCATGTTTGTCACTTAAATAAATACTTAATCGTTGATTAGCTTTTTTTCTTTTTAGAAATGGTAACAAAAAGAAAGATAGAAAAATAGATAATAATAATCCAAGCATCATTGATATAATTATTTTAGTGAATATTAGCATAAATTCCTCCTACTAGAGTTTATGCTTGTCTAGTTTTTTATATTCAAGCTTATATAAAATATGATAAAATAAAATATAATATGGAGGTAAGTAATGAAATATATTGGTAAAATATTTAATATATTATCTACTTTATTTAGTATTTTAGCCATTATGTTATTATATATTTTTTATGAAGTAGTAAGTGGTGGATATTTTAATGGTTATACTGTTTTAATAGTACTATGTATGTTTTTAAATCCAATTAGAAATATTTGTAGAGTATATAAAAGATATATTAATAATCCTATATATCATATTTTAGTAACTATTTTGTGTACATATATCATATATATATCTTTTAACTCTTTATGTATATATAAAATGTATTATAATGATGACAGTGATTTAATTAATAAGGCTATTAATTATTTTGGAGAGAGGTTTATTCTTATATTTATATTAACATTACTATTATTAATAATATCATTATTATTTAAAAAGAAAGTAAAAGTGAGTGAAAGAAATAATGCTTCAGTGATGTTAATGATAATTACTATTACTTCATTAATGACAGTTAAATGGGGAATGTCATTAATAGTATTATCTTTTTCACTTGTAACGTTTATTTTCTCTATAATTGTATTATTTAAAATTAAAGGAACAATAGGTATAGGTAATGTGCAGTTAATGTATATGCTATTATTTTTGTTATGTCTATTATCAGCTAATTCGATTGGAGTAGTTTTATCAGTTTATATGTTTATCCAAGCTAATATTTTTGAATTAAACATATAACTAAATTATTCCGATAAATAAATTCTAACTGTTTCACCCTCTGCTATTTTAGTACCAGCTTTTGGTGATTGATAGGCTATAGTGCCATTACCAACTACTTCCACTTTAAATGGTTTTAATTCCTTCATAGCATCTTTAAGTTCTAAATTGACAACATTAGGTACATCATAATAAACTTTGTCTATATAATTATATTCTTTTGGTATTTCATCTTCTCGTTGTTCAATTCCTAATACATTGATGGCATCAGTTAAAAATTGTTTAGCAATAGGGGCAGCTACTGTTCCACCATATTGGGTAATACCTTTAGCGTTATCAATAGCTACATAAATGACAATTTGTGGATCATCAGCTGGCATAAATCCAATAAATGAAGTAATGTAATTACCAGATAAATATGAACCATTTTCAGCTTTCTGAGCAGTACCTGTTTTCCCCCCAACACGATATCCTGGTATATAAGCATTATGGCCTGTACCTCTAGCTACAACACTTTCTAATGCATATCTAACTTTTTCACTTGTACTTTCACTAATTACTTTACGGACAACAGTAGGTTTATTTTCTACTACTACTTGATTAGTAGTTGGTTCATTAATACTTTTTACAATATATGGTTTATATAATATACCACCATTAATAGCTGCACTAACTGCCGTTATTTGTTGTATAGCAGTAACGGCTACTCCTTGACCAAAGGCTGTAGTTGCTACTTCTAAGTCACTAATTTTATCTGTATCGAAAATAATACCACTTGATTCACCAGATAATTCGATACCTGTTTTATTACCAAAACCAAAGTCATCGATATAGCTAAACAATTTATCTTTACCTAGTCTTAATCCTAGAGAAACAAATCCTGTATTACATGAATTTTCAACAACTTCTAAGAATGTTTCTTGTCCATGCCCACCGTGTTTCCAACAGTGTAAGGTAGCACCACCAACGCTAACAGCACCACTATCAAAAAATGATTCATTTTCTAAGTCAACTAAGTTTTCTTCTAAACTTGCAGCTAGAGTAATAATTTTGAATGTGGAACCCGGTTCATAGGTCATCCAAACAGGTAGGTTACGATTTATTTCTTCAGTTGTATAATTTTGATAATTACTTGGGGAGAAAGTAGGGCGTGAAGCAATAGCTAAAATTTCTCCCGTATTAGGATTCATGGCAATACCAAAAGCTTGGTCTGGGCTATACATACTAGTGGCATTATCTAATTCTCGCTCTAATATTTCTTGTAATTCATAATTAATAGTTAATGTCATATTCATACCATCTTGTGGTTGCTCATATACTTGAGCCATATCTAGTGATTTACCTTTAGCATCACTAAAATATTTAATAGCACCATAACTACCTGTTAAATATTTATCATAAGTTAATTCTAATCCACTAAGACCTTGATTATCAATTCCAACAAATCCTAAAGTATGGGCTAGAGATGTATCATATGGATAATTTCTTTTAGCTTCTTTAACTAGATATACTCCTGGTAATTTTAAATCTGCAATTTTATCAGCAATTTCGTTATTAAGTCGTCTTCCTTCTGGATGTACACGTTCAATAGATGTTTTCTTACTTACATGACCTAGCATATCTTCATAATCAACATTTAAAATATTTGCTAAAGAGGTAGCTGTTTTCTCTTTATCTTTTATTTGATTAGGAATTAAAACTAATGATATAGTGGTAATATTACCGGCTAATACGGTACCATTACTATCATAAATAATTCCTCGATTAGCTTCAAGTGGTAGATTACGACTCCATAGACTAGTAGCATAATTATTTAATTTACTATAACTAAATACTTGAATATAAAAAACACGTCCAATAATGACTATAAAACCTAAAATAATACATATTAATACTATTTTCATTCGCATATGAATTCTTTTAAAAAACATATTATCACCACTATAATATATATGACAAAAAAAAACTCATTTTCATATTAACAATTTTATATTCATGAGTTTTATACAACTATTAAGAAATATATCTACTATCAAAAAATTATTTTTAATCAATGAAAATTTCTTCTAAATAAATAGTGAAATAGTAATTTTAAATATAGATTTTATCTATAATAAAAAAGATTAAATTATTGTTGATTTAATCTTAGTCATTGCTATTTACATCGTTGTTAATCCAATTATTTAATAAGAAAGCTTTTATTTCTTCATCAGCACTTTGATAATAAAGAATTGATAGCCAATTTTTACAATTTTCAGATAAATTTTGTTCATTCAATTTTTTATTTGTATTAATAAAAAAATCTTTAGTTGAATCAGCTGCTAACATAGCTAAATCTTTTAGAAAGTTACTTGGTAAATTATTAATGAATTTATCATCTAAATATGCTAAAATGGTTAATAATTCTTTAGCTATATCATTATCTAAAACTTTTTTCATTATCTTTTTCTTCCTTTTGTATAAAATAATTTTGAACTTTATAAATAAATTTTCTTATTTCTGAAAGTAATCTTTTACTTGCCATTTCTTGAATTTCATGTGTTGTAAATTTTGGATTATTGTCAGCTTCCTTTTTATAAACCTCTGGTTTAATTTTTATAGCTCCACAATCATCAATATAATAAGCTTTCTTGCTAAGATCACGAAGACCTAAAACAGCTATTTGATTATTATTTATTATTTGTTTAACAAAGCTAATTTTATCTTCAGGAACGCAAATGCAACTGATGTATTTTAAAGGAAAATGGTTCATAACGCCTATTTCTGATATATCCGAGTGAATAGAAATTATTTCTCTTCTAGCTAAGTTAGTTTCGTTAATACCAATAACAATACTAAAAGATAGTTGAGAGTTTTTGTTAGTTGATAGTGTAGAATAACCCTCAGCAATATCTAAAACATCTGTAAAACTAATAAAATTTCTTTTTTGATACAATTGAGTTGACCTTTCACCAGTTAATATAGGTATCCCTTTTTCCTCTAAAGTAGCATAAGAATTTATTCCGTATTTTAAGATATTAGGAAGGGCATTAGCATTAGTTCCATGAAAAATATTAATATTATTTTCAACTAAAAAATTAAATGTTTCAGGATTAGTTAAAAGTACACTAGATAAGGATATACGCCTGCTTATTTCTATCATTGGATTATTCCGACATTGAAATTGCGATTTAAGGCTATAATTATCTATTTTACCATTATATAAAATTTTTTGTAATTTATATTGAGTTTCTTTGTTTCGAGCTAAACTAAAGAAAGTGTCACATATTTTATTATAATTACCAGATTTCATTAATTGCTCTAAAGAAAAACTCATATTATCTAACCTCATTAACTTCACTATTAATATTATTATATCTTATATTTAAATCAGCTGAAATAAAAAAATAATTCTTACAAAATGTTTCACATAAACTTTATAAGTAAATTTATCTTAATATTTTTCTATATCACAAAATAAAAATAGAGTTAATACATAAAAACTCATTATTGTGTAAAGAAGCTTTTGAGGTCAAATTAAGAAAAACAAATGACTAAAGGTCATCTTTGTAAATACTTATTTAAAAACATAACATTACTTAATTTATATTTTGCTATAATTTTGAATTTGATAGTTGTTGATTTTTAGAATAGTTATCAGCTTTATTTTTATCTATGTTATTATCATCTATAGGAGACGTTAATTTCTCTTTAGTGATAATTTCAATTAGTTGATTATTTTTCTTTTTGTGGATATGATAATAAGCTACAGTAGTAACTAATTGTAGTGCGATTGTTTGAGCTAATATATAATAGATAAGTGAACTTGAAATTGTTAAATAAAATGAGGCAAATACAGATATTAATAGTACTGATAGGGAAGCTGTTTTAAATTTACCTACAATAATTGTTTTAGGATTATGTCCCTTAATTTTCTCAATAGCATTAATACCACCAATTATTAATTCTAATCCTAAATTAATTAATAATATAGGTGCAAAAAAACTTAAAGCAAGTAGAATAGTACCTGCAAATATTTTATCAGTAATGGCATCTAAGTCACGACCAAACTCACTAGTAGCATGCCATTTCCTAGCTAGCATGCCATCTAAGCCATCAGTGGCTGCAAATAAAATAGTTGAAATTAAAGCTAATTTCAAATGGCCAGTAAAAGCAAATGGTAGTATAAATATAGGAGCACAAAGTCTAGAGGCAGTTAATAGATTTGGTATTTGTTGCCTTCTAGTTTTTTTATTTTTTAGTTTTTTAATCATAATTTTAAATTGTTCAATATATCTATTATATATTTCCTTAACACGCATATAATCATCCTTTACGAGTTTTTATTCTATAATTAAATATAATAAAAGTCAAATTATGGAATAAATTTAAGCTTATCACCCACTTGGTAATTATTACTATTAGATGGCAATTCATAAGTATAATATACATTTCTTTTTGGTAAAATGACTTTATTAGGTGTAAAATTATTATATATATACAAAATAATATTATTTTTATCAGTCATTATAATATCAATAGCGCTTTTCATAAAAAAAGTATGAATACTATTACATTTAGGGAAACACAAACAATTACAGATATTTTTTTTGCCCATATTACCTCTAAGCCGTTTAAAAAAAGTATTCATTATTTCAAGATCAATAACTTGATTTTGTAATTTTAATTTCATAATCTACCTCAATATAATCATAGCAAAGATTTGGTTATAAGTCTATAAGTGTCGCTATCTGTCTGTTGACAAACAATATAAAAGATGATATATTGTAGGTGCTAGAAGGTAAGGTTTGTCTTTATTGAAAAACCTACTAAATTAACGAATTGGGAATCTGATTTTTATGGATCGTGTTGAATGCTTTAGTGTTCTAGAGAATCCTGATATCTATAATAAGATACCCACCTGGTAGAACAGGTTTTAATCGTTAAGTGACGCCTGCCTTTTGGCTTTTTTATTATGTTGGAGGTTGTATGAATTTACATGATAATAGTTATGTTGTATTCGATTTAGAAACAACAGGTTTAGATCCTAATAAGGGGTGCTCTATTATTGAAATAGGAGCTGTTAAATTAGTTCATGGAAAAATCGTAGATAGATATGACAGGTTTGTTAATCCTAAAGTTGCTATTGATGATGACATTATTAGGATAACTGGAATAACTAATGAGATGGTGGAAAATGCTGATAGTGAAGAAACGGTAGTAAAGGATTTTATAAATTGGTGTAGTGGTAATATATTAGTTGCACACAATGCTAAATTTGATTTATCTTTTATAAAAATGGCATATTTAAAATATCGATTAGGGCGTTTTAATTTTGATGTTATTGATACATTAGGTCTATCTAAATTTTTAGCTCCATATGAGAGATATCATAATTTAACTTGTTTAATGGAACGATATAATATAACGTGGGATGAAGATAAACATCATAGAGCTGATTATGATTCTGAGGGAACGGCCTTAGTATTTATGGCTATGATTAGTGAATTATCTAAAAGAAGTATCACCACATTTGATGAATTAGAAAGATATCCTAAAATTATTTTAAATGAAAAAATATAAATGGAGTTGAGAATAGTGGAAGAAAAGAATAGAGTGTTGGAGATATTAGCGATTGCAATTATTTCTTTTTTATTAATTTTAATAATTATTATCATTTATACTAATAAAAGAATGGATAATGAGCGACAAGAGTTTGCTGATAAAGTTAATAGTATTTCTGAATTAGCTATACAGTATTATAAAAATCATAATAATGGATTAGTTGGTCATTATGAGTTAATAGATAATAAATTAATAAATAAAAATAATAATCAATTTATTCATAGTGATGATTTTTGGCAAGATTTATCAGGTGATATTGTTATTCAATTGGTAGATGATAAATTACAAATCAATATAGAAATTACTGATCAACAATGGATGGCTACGAATAAAGATAATAGTAATGATTTAATTATAACTAAAAATTAAAGTGTTAAACACTTTTTTTGTATAAAAAATCCTTTTATTTATCATTATATGAATGAAAGGAGATTATTATGGCACGTCATAAAGTAGAAATTTGTGGCGTGAATACTGCGAATATTAAAGTATTAACTAATGAGGAGATGATTACTTTATTTAAAAAGATGCAAGCAGGTGACTTGCAAGCAAAAGAAGAATTAATAAATGGCAATTTAAAATTAGTATTATCAATTCTTCGTAAATATAATAACAGAACTGATAATATGGATGATTTATTCCAGGTAGGTTGTATTGGACTTATTAAAGCAATAGATAATTTTGATTTAGGTCATGGAGTTAAATTTTCAACATATGCTGTACCTATGATTGTGGGAGAAGTAAAAAGATACATTAGAGATAATAATAGTGTTAGAATTGCAAGAGGAATAAAAGATACAGCCTATCGGATTATTCGATTACGTGAAGAATTGACTAATAAAAATGGTATAGAGCCTAGTGTTCAAACAATATGTCAACAGTTAAATATAGATGAATATGATTATGCGTTAGCACTAGATTCTCAAAAAGATAGTATTAGTATGTTTGAACCTATTTATAGTGATGGAGGAGATGTAATCTACCTGTCTGATCAATTAGAAGATAAAACGGACACCTTATACAGTTTAGAATATAAAATTAGTTTATATGATGCTTTAGATAAATTAAAAGAGAAAGAAAAATATATTATAAATTCTAGATATTTATATGGAAAAACGCAAATGGAATTGAGTGAAGAATTAGGGATTAGTCAAGCCCAAATTTCCCGATTAGAAAAAAGTGGTTTAGATAATATTAGAAAAATGATTAATTAGTCATTTTTTTTCTTAATATGACATAAATTAACATGAGGAGGCAGTATGAAGTTATCTGAATTACAGGAAAAAGTAGTTGTTAATATTGATGATGGTCAAAAGATTGGAAATATTATAGATGTTCATATAAATAAAGATGGTCAAACAATAGGATTAATGGTTGAAAGAACACGTTTTTTGTTATCCTTGTTTACTAATAATGTTATTGAGGTAAAATGGGGACAAATAAAAAAAATAGGTAAAGATGTTATTTTAGTGCATTTAGATTAATAAAACCTCATACTAGATGAAGTTTATTGATTTAAAATTTTGTTAGTATTTTTAAAATTATATTTGGCTATATCAAGTAATATATCTTTTCCATATTTATTTACTAATTTTTTTCCTACTTCATCGACAATAGGACCTGATCCTTTAGGTAGGAAACAATCTACTTTTTCACTTAATTTATCAAATTCTTTAATAAAGATGAAACGACTAATTAAAGAAGCACAAGCTACTGATAAGCATTTATCTTCAGCTTTAGTTAAGAAAGTAATGTTACGATATACATTAGATGTTTCTTTTAAGTAGTTAAAATAGGAGTAAGGTTTAGCAAATTGATCTACTACAACATAATCAGTTGAATATCCTTTATCATTTAATGAACATAAAACTTTATTATGTAAAATAGCCTTTAATTTATTCATATTCATATTGTCATTATAACGTTCATTATATTCTTTATTAGATAAAATAATACTTTGATAGGGAATTTTCTTTATAATTTTAGGGACTATTTCCATTATTTTATCGTCAGTTAATTTTTTAGAGTCTTTTACACCAATCTCCTCTAACCAAGCTATATTATTTTTACTAACATAAGCACTAGTAACAACAATAGGGCCAAAATAATCACCTGTACCTACTTCATCAGAACCAATACTATTGGCATAATATATTTTTTTGTCGATAACACTATTTTTAGTTAGTTCTTTTTTTTTATTATCGCTATTTTTAACATTAACTGCTTTATTGGGATTCAAGGCCTTTTCACGTTCTATCCATAAATTAGCTGATATATCAGCACTTATCCCCTGAAATACGGCTTTACCTGATTCATATACTGTTACAACGCAGTCAGCATCATCAGCTTGAAATACAGCATATGGTGGTGTTTTTTCTCTCTTAGATTCTTCAAAAAAAGTTTCCATTTCTTTTTTAGTATTATCACTAATATTTACCGTTATTGTCATAATATCACATCCTGTTATTATTTTATCATATAACTTTCTTTTTTTACTAGAAAAATGATATAATAAAAAAGAGGTGTAGTTATGAATATTATGAGTATCATTATTATAGGCGTGATTTTATTCGGGGCAATGGTTGGAGCAAGCCGTGGCTTTACTAAACAATTAGTAACTTTTGTAGGTTGGATTATTATCATTATTTTATCATTCTTATTAAAAGATATTTTAGCTAATATATTATTATCCGTATGTCATTTCTTCAATTTTTCTGGTTTATCAGCTCTCAATATTTTACTATATGAAGGAATATCATTTTTAGTTTTAGTAGCTCTTTTTTCTATTATATTAGGTATATTAATGCGTATTAGTACTATGTTTGAAAAATTATTGAAGATGACTATTATTTTAGGAATACCATCAAAAATATTAGGGGCAATAGTAGGCGCTATTGAATATACATGTATAATATTTGTAATATTATATGTTATTAGTTCACCGTTATTTTCTTTTAAAATAGTTCAAAATTCTAAACTAGCTAATACTATATTAGGCAAAACACCTGTTTTATCTAATATAAGTCATAAAACAGTAGAAGTATTTACTGAAATTAAAGATTTAAAAGAGCAATATGATAAAAAGGAAGATAAGCTAAAATTGAATAATGAGATAATTGATGTTATGGTTACTAATAATATTATTACTAGTGAAAAAGTTGATGAATTAGTAAATAATCATAAGATAGTTAGGTAAGAGTTATGCAACGTTATTTTTCATCTAAATTAGAAAATAATTATCTAAAATTAAATAATGATGATTTATATCATATTCAAACAGTAATGCGTATGAAAGTAAATGATTTAATTGAAGTAGTTTATAATAATGAGGTATATGAGTGTAAATTGTCCTTGGTTAATTCTAGATATATGGCTGAAATTGTATCAAAATTAGATATAAAGAAATCAAATATACCGAATGTTAATTTAATTATTCCTTTTTTAAAAGAACAGAAAATGGATTATATTTTACAAAAAGCTACTGAATTAGGAGCTAGTATGATTACCTTTGTCTCTTTTGAAAGGTCAATGATTAAATTATCACCAGATAAACTAAGTAACAGGAAAGAAAGATGGATTCGTATATGTAAAGAGGCTAGTGAACAGTCTAAACGTGTTACTATTCCTAATATAATAGTACTTAATTCTTTAAATGAATTATCTAATATACAAGGTGTAAAGTTAGTGTGTAGTACTAACGAAAAACAAAATTATTTGCAAAAATTTTTGAAAAAGCATAACACATGTGGTACAATTAATTTAGTGATAGGTCCCGAGGGAGGAATAACTGATAAAGAAGAAATTTTACTAGAGAAAATGGGCTTTTGTAAGATTACTTTAGGGAATTTTATATTAAGAGTTGAAACAGTTCCTTTATATTTAATGAGTGTTATTCAATATGAATATGGGACATATATATAAAACATTGGAGTGGTGCATATGATGAATATTTTAGATATAATAACGGGAAATATTTTCCTTTTTATAATAGTTATAGTTTCTTTAATAACTTTGCTAATTGTTTTAATATATTTTATTAAGAAAACAAGTATTCAAATACCTATATATGAAGAAGATTTAGATAAAGATGAACTTGCTAATATTAGAGATGATAAAATTGACGTTTATGAAGAAGATTTAGAAAATATAACTGATGAAGAATTGATAGAGAGAGTTAAACAAGAAAATTTGATAGATGAACAAGAAGTTATAGCTAATTCTTCAATTAGTGATATTGAATCGATATTATCGCATATGCATGAAGATCAAGAGACTAAACCAGAAGAAGTAGTAGCTAAGTTTGAACAAGAACAAGAAGAAAACTCTATTATTAGTTATCAGGAATTAGTCGAAATGGTCAAAAATAATCAGAATACAATATATGATGATGAAGTTGCTGAATTACCCACTACTAGTTCAGTTATGAGTAATTATAATATTATTGAAGAAAAAGAAGAAGCATCTAAAACTAGTAAATCAGAAGATTTATTAGCTATGATAAAACAAGTAGTTAATAATTCTAAATTAGATAAAGTTGAAAATATTGAAGAAAATGTAATAGATAATAGTGATAATAATATTAAAACTAGTAGTAAATTTAAACCTGATGATTTTATTTCCCCTGTATTTGGTAGAATGTCATCTAATATTCAATATACTACTATTCCTAAAATAGATAATAGTTCTAATAAATATAATCTAGAGTTAGGAGAACGTACTTTAGACTTAGAAAAATTAGATTTAGAAATAAAACGTAATGAAGAATTTTTACAGGCTTTAAAAGATTTTAGAAATAGCTTATAATATATATAAGTTATTTTTTTGTAGGAGGTTTTATGAAGTTTTGGATATATACATTGGGATGCAAAGTTAATACCTATGAGTCTAATGTTATACGGGATCAATTATTAAATAAAGGTTATAAAGAGGATATAGATGCTGATATATATATTATTAATACATGTACAGTTACTAATACTAGCGATAGTAAATCATTAAAGATGATTAGACAAGTAAAAAGAAAAAATAAAGATGCTATTATAGTTGTTTGTGGGTGTATGGCTCAAGTTAATTTAGATAAACTAGATAAGGAAGATATAGCTATTATTTTAGGAAACAAATATAAAAGTAACATAGTTGACTTGATTGAAGAATACTTAAAAACTAAAAAACCAATAGTAAAAATAGATAATATTATGACAACTAATTTTGAACCAATGATACTTAATAATTTTAATAGAACAAGAGCTTTTGTTAAAATAGAAGATGGATGTGAAAACTATTGTACTTATTGCATTATACCTTATGCTAGAGGAAAAGTAAGAAGTAAAGATCCAAATATGGTAATATCAGAAATAACTAAATTAGTTTGTGATGGACATAAAGAAATAGTATTAACAGGGATACATACAGGTCATTATGGAGCTGATTTAGATAATTATAGTTTTGCTAAATTATTATCGAATATAATTACTATTAAAGGATTAGAAAGATTACGGATATCATCAATAGAAATTACTGAATTAGATAATGATGTTTTACAAGTATTAGCTAATTCTAATATAATTGTAAATCACTTACATATACCATTACAAAGTGGTTCAGATACAATATTAAAATTGATGAATCGTAAATATGATAAAGCTTATTTTATAAATAAAATTAAAGAAATTAGACAAATTAGACCAGATATATCTATTACTACTGATGTTATAGTTGGTTTCCCAGGTGAGACTGATACACTATTTAAAGAGACAATAGATACTATAAAAAAAATTAATTTTTCTAAAATCCATGTTTTTCCTTTTTCTTTAAGAAAAGGGACTAAAGCAGAAGAATTACCTGACCATATAGATGATAAAACTAAAAAAGAAAGAGTAAAAGTTTTATTAAACATAAGTAAAGAATTAGAATTAAAATATATGAATAAATTTTTGCATAAACAAGTAACTTTTATTCCAGAAAAATATCAGGATGGTTATTTAATAGGTCACACTGGTAATTATTTATTAGTTAAAGCTTTAGGTGATAGTAATAACTTACATCAAACTATTACTACGGTTATAACTAATATTGATTATCCATATTGTATAGGAAATAATATTAAATAATAATTGAACATATATTTTACCTATGATATAATAATTATGATAATACTGGGAGGTCTATATGAAAAAAAAAGGATTTACTTTAATTGAATTATTAGGTGTAATAGTTATATTAGGAATAATAGCTACTTTTATCTTACCAAGTGTGTTAGATGTTTTTACTAAAAGTGAATCTGATATAACTGAAGCTGAAAAGAAGATGGTAATAGCAGGTGCTAAAGAATATATTACTGATAATAGCGATGATTATCCAAGTAATAATGGTAGAACATATTGCTTAACTGTAGCTGAATTAGTTGATATGGGATATGTTCAAGTATCTAGGGATAATTTATTAAATAATTATGTTAACGTCAGTTATAATGGTGATAAGTTTACATACGAAGTTAGTGATAAATGTAAAGGACCAGTATATTTAATTAATCAAGTAAAATCGCTAGTAAATACTTCAAATGAAAATTGGATATTTAAAGATGATTATGGCAATATAAGATATAGAGGAGCAAATCCAAATAACTATGTAACATTTAATGATGAGACATGGCGTATTATTGGTATAGTTGATGGATACGTAAAAGTAATAAGAAATGAATCAATAGGAAACTTAGCATGGGGGCACGGTGGTGGTTGGAAAAATTCTTGGTTAATTAGACTATTAAATCCGATTGAAGACATTGATGAGTATGATAATAGCGATGATATTACGTATAAGAATAGTTTATATTGGAATAGTGAAAAGGGTATATGTCGTGGTAATGAACAAAATGATATTGGTTTTAAGCAAATAGATTGTGATTTTGTTAATAATGGTTTGTTTAATGTTATTAATATGATTCAAAAGATGAAATGGTATTTTGGTAAATCAAATATGTATATGACATCGAAACAAACTTACGAGAGTGAAAGAGGAATAGATGTATTTGGTGATTATACAGATATTGAAAACGAATGGCAAGGCCATGTAGGATTAATGTCTCCGAGTGATTATGGGTATGCATCATCATCTAGTTGTTCATCTAATAATAAATTTGTTGATTATCATGAAACAGGGTGTGCTAATATCGACTGGTTGTATATAGGTTTTGAAGGATTACAGCAATGGTTAATAACATCTCATGATAATGGCTATGTGGATTTTATTGGACCATTTGGTATAATGGCAGAAAATAGATTTGCATCTATTTCAGAAATTGTACGTCCAGTTGTCCATCTAAAGAAAAGTGTAATTATATCTAATCCAGATACAGCAGATGGCTCAAAAGACCATCCTTATGAGATATCGTTATAAAAGTAAATAAAGGAACAAAGGAATATTTGTATTAATTTGTTCCTTTTAGAATAAGTAGTAAAAGAATAGAGGGATATTATGAATAATGATATAGTTATACCATATATAGATTATAAAATGGATATTATAGAAAAATATACTGATATTTTATTAAAATATTCATTAAAGAAGAATGTATCTCTGAATAAGACAATTAAATTGATATTAGATGAGTATTATTCCTTATATTTATCAAAAAGTAATTATGATATTCCTAATGAATTTAATATTAGTAGTGAAGATGAATTATATAATATTATGAGTGCTATTATTAAGTGCTATGATAAACATAATATTAAATATAATAGTTATAATATGCGAAATAAGATGCTTTTTTTAGCTAAATTAATTAATATGGCTATTATTTTAGAGAAAGAGACTAGATTACCTAGTGATGATATTGATTATAAAGGTATAATTAATAGAATAATTAATAATCCATTAATTATAAAAAATAGTAGGATAGAGCTTAGTAGTGAATTAGATAATATTATAAAAAAAGATATCAATACAGAAAAAAAATTTTGGAAATTAATAGATCAAGATAGTTTTGTTTTATCATTAAAAAAAATTAACCAAAAACAGTTTTTAGTTAATGGCAATTATCAATTAAAAATACTTAGTCGTTATGCAAATAAAGATATAAATGTAATAGCTAAGCAAAAAGATATTAGTGATACATTAATATCAATATATTTAGAACAAATACAAATAATAATATTAAAAAGTATTTTATTAGGGTTTGATTATACTTTTTATTTATCAATTACTAATGAATATTTAAGTAAGAAAAAAAATATAACTAATTTAGAGAATATTATTAGTCATGATGAGATAAAAAAACATTTGGTTTTAGTATTATCATTTAAAGATTTTAAAATTACAGAAGATATTATTAGAATGCAAGATATGGGATTTAGGTTAGCTTTAAATAATTTAGATGATGTAATATTAAATGATATAGAATTACTTGGTAATATAAAAATATTAATAGCATCTAAAAGTTTTTTAAGCAATAATCGATTATATTTAGATAAATGGCGTAAAAAGAAAGTTAGATTTATTGATCCTAGTAAAGAATTTATTGAGGTAGACATAGAAGAGATATTGAAAGGAATTAGAAATGAATGAAGAATTTTTAAAAGTATTATTAGGTATTGATCAAAATTTAATGGATAAGTTTTTAACTAATACAGAAGATAATTTACAAATATTATTAGATGAAGAACAATTATTCGTTGATTATACTTGGCTAGATTATATTGAAGAGTGTATACCTTTTTTAGATAGTATTATTAGGAGTCCTAAAGTGATTAATGAACAACAAGAACTATTTTATATGGAAAAAGTTAAGGAGACACGTAATTTATACGAAAATCGTTTTATTAAGACATTAGTATCTAAGTTATATGAGTTTTTACAACTACAAATTATAAATATGCCAAATGAAATAAAAATGGATCAAAATATTAAAATTAAATATGATAGCAATAGTATAATAGATAATCAAGCTATACAGTTTAAATTAACTATTGATAAGCAAAAATTAGATAGTTATGACACATTAATTAAAACAAAGACAGATATTGAAGAACGGATAAAAAGAGTATATATGATAGTTAGTGGGTTTTATTTAAGTCCCTTTATGCAATCATTAGAAAGAGCTAAGTTAATTAATGGTGATATTGAAAAAACTGAGGTTATGACTACAGAAATTAATTATAAAAAAATGTATGAGTTATGGCAATATTTATACAATTATCCCAAGAATAGTAAAGAAGAGAAAGTTTTTTATCAACATAAAAAGAAACAAGTATTAGAAAGACAATTAGCTATTACTACTTATTTAGTTAATGAAATGGCTAATAATTATCAAGTTATAGATAAAGATAGTGATTTTTGGAAGAATTATATTAATAAAGTTATTGAGTATATTGTTTATGAAAGTAATATGGATGAGAAGACTTTTAAAAGAATTGTTAATAATCGATTTAATGAGGTTAAAGAGAAAAAAAATAATCGAGATAAAAATATTATAAATGGATTTAATAAGGTATTTGATAGTTATAATAAGCAGATGAAAGATGCTATTAGATTGTTAAAGTAAAATTAGTTTTGACTAATTTTTTTTTGTTTGTTACAATAACTTTAGGATGTGATATAGTGATAGCACAAGTCTTAGTTGAGCTTAAAACTAAAGGCATTGATCAAACGTTCTCTTATCATTTTAATGATACTTTAATAGATAAAGATTTAGTAGGTAGGAGAGTCTTAGTACCATTTGGCAATCGTAAGTTAGAGGGGTTTGTTTTAAAAGTAGATAATGATTATGATACTGGTTATAATTTAAAAGAGATTATATCAGTTATTGATATTAAACCCGTCTTAAATAAGGAATTGTTAGATTTAGGTATATATATTAGTAAAAAGACTTTAACACCTTTAATTTATTGCTATCAAGCTATGTTACCTAGTGCCCTTAAAGCTAAACAAGGTTTTTATGTAAATAAAAAGTATATTACTTATTTAAAATTAGTTGATAATAATTATATACCTAGAAGTGAAGCTCAAAAAAAAGTTATATCACTATTAAAAAATCATGATTATACTAAAAGTGAATTACAAAAGATATCCATATCAGCTATTAAAACACTATTAGATAAACAAGTAATTGTAGAATATGAAGAAGAATTATATCGTATAAGTAATAATAGTGAAATAGTTAAAGCAAATATAAAATTAACTGAGGAACAACAAATAGTTATTGAAAAAGTTAGTAATTCATCTGGCTTTAAACCATATTTATTATTTGGGGTAACTGGTAGTGGTAAGACGGAAGTATATATGCAATTAATTGATGATGTTTTAAATAAGGGTAAAGAAGCTATTGTTTTAGTGCCTGAGATTAGTTTAACTCCCCAGGTTGTTGACATATTTAGAAAGAGATTTGGTAATAAAATAGCTATTTTACATTCACGGCTTAGTGATGGGGAAAAGTATGATGAATGGCGTAAAATTGAAAGAGAAGAGGTATCAATTGCGATAGGGGCTCGTAGTGCAATATTTGCTCCCTTTACTAATTTAGGTATTATCGTAGTAGATGAAGAACATACTATGACTTATAAACAAGAAAATAATCCTAAGTATCATGCGATTGATATTGCATTAGTGCGTGCTAAATATCATAATTGTCCATTAGTATTAGGAAGTGCAACACCATCTATTGAAAGCTATACAAGAGCTAAGTTAAGCATTTATGAGTTACTTACTTTAACCCATAGAGTAAATGATAATTTACCTAAAGTAGAGTTAGTTGATATGAAAGAGGAACTTAGAAAAGGTAATAATATTTTATCTAGTAAGTTAAAACATTATTTAAGTGAGTGTTTAGAAAAAAAAGAACAAGCTATTATTTTATTAAATAGAAGAGGATATAGTACAACTGTTGTATGTCATGATTGTGGTTATAAAGTAATATGTCCTAATTGTGAAATAGCCCTTACATACCATAAAAAGACTAATACCATGAAATGCCATTACTGTAATTATATAACTTATAAACCTCATACTTGTCCTGAATGTCATAGTAAGCATATTGATGAATTTGGACTAGGAACCGAAAAGTTAGTGGAAGAGATAAAAAAACAATTTCCAGATAGTAGAGTAGTTAGAATGGATATTGATACTACTACTCGAAAAGGTAGTCATGAACGGATTATTACGGCATTTCAAAATCATGAATATGATATTTTAGTAGGAACACAAATGATTTCTAAAGGATTAGATTTTGATAATGTAACTTTAGTAGGTGTTATTCAATCTGATGCTAGTTTAAATATTCCTGATTTTAGAAGTGCTGAGAGAACCTTTAATTTATTAAGTCAAGTAGCAGGTAGAGCCGGCAGAGCAAGTAAAGAGGGATTAGTTATCTTTCAAGGTTTTAATTTAGATCACTATAGTATTAAATGTGCTAGTAAGCATGATTATGAAGTATTCTATAATTATGAGATGAATATTAGAAAAAAACTAGATTATCCTCCTTACTGTAATTTAACAAGTATTAAAATAGTAGGTAGTAATTTAGATGAATGTATGAATGAAGGTGAAAAAATAACTAATTTTGTTCATAATAATATTAAAAATAATATTACTATTTTAGGACCTAGTATGGCAGTATTACCTAAAATTAATAATAAATATTATGTACAAATAGTATTAAAATATAAGAAAGAACAAGAACTTTATCACATATTAATAAATATTGTTAATAAATATAGAAATAATAAAAAGGTATATGTTGACCTAGATATGGCACCATTAAAATTATAATATAAAAATAATTAAAAAATTTAAAACATATAATTGATGCTATGAAAATGCCAAATATAAAAGTTATTACTGGTATTAAGGTCAGTAGAAAATAACAATTACTTAATATCTTTATAGATTATATCAAAGAAAATGATAATAACTATAATATTATCTATACAGATTATAATCTTGATAAATTTAACTATTTAAACAGTGTAAAAAATTAATAAAATATGTTTCTAAAAAATAATATTGCTACACTTACTTTATATAGAAGTGTTAGTGATACATTAAATATTAATAATCATAAATAAACACGACAATTATCAATATGAGGAAATTCAAATTATAGATATATTAAGTTGGTTATTTGAAGTAAATAAGGAATTTAAGAAAACTAAAATAAAGGTAAAATAAATTTAGAAATTGTTGAATACTAACTATAATATATATTATAACAATAAAAAAGTTGGAAAAAACATTGGTATTTTTAACAATTTATGTTATAATGAACATGTTATAGATAAGGGTACTAAAAAGAATAGAGGGAGATGTTACAGTGAATAAAGAAATAAGCGAACAATTGGATGCATTAGAGCAAAAGATTAATGGTGAACAAAAAACAGAAACAGTAAATAGTGAAGACGATTTCTTCTATCCAGAAGAAAATAATACTTTTTTATCAGAACCAGTAAAATATGTTGATATGGATCAAATAGAAGCTATGGATACAGTTAATACTATGACTAATAAAGAAAACAATAATGAAAATATTGATGAAACTTTACCTGAACCATCTGATATTATTGTGCCAATAGATAATACTATTCCTGAACAAGTTGCTAAGAATGTTTCTTTTGATACAATGTTTGATAGTTTATATACTGATGTAGCTGGTGCTAATAGTTTTATTACTGATTTATTAGGTCAGAGAAAGGCTTTAGAGGATGCTAATAATAGTTTAGAAGAAGCTAAGAGACAATTTGAAAGAGAAAAAGAAGACTTTGAAAAATATGTTAAAGTACAAAAAGAAAGTTTAGAGTTAGATAAAGCTCAATGTGATGAATATATTGAACATCAAAAAGCTAGATTTGTACAAGAACAACAAGAATTTGAGAAAGAAAAAGAAGTAGAAAGAGATAGTATTAAAATAGAAAGAAACAAGTTAGAACAAGAAAAAACTAATTTTGCTAAAGATTTAGCTAAGTTAGAAAAACAAAGGACACTAAATGATACTAGAAATGAGAAAACAAAAGAAAAATTAAATAGAGAACGTGAAAGTTTTAATAAAGAAATTGAAATTGAGCGAGCACGTATTGTTAATGAACAGAATAAATTACAAGATATAAAAGAAAAAAATGAGCAAGAATTAATGACTGATCGTATGGTTTTCTCAAATGATGTAGTAGCGTTAGCTAAGGAACGTGAAGAATTTGAAAATTATAAAAAAGTAGAAGAAGAGAATATTCAATTAGAAAAAAATAAATTGATTCGTGAGACTGAAGAATTTGCTAGTTATAAGAAAATAGAGGAAGAACAATTACAAATAGCTAAAGATGAGTTAGATGATCAACGTGAAGAATTTGAGGCTTATCGTAAATTAGAGGAAGATAGATTAGAATTAGAGAATAAAGAATTATCTAAGAGTTGTGCTAAATTTAGAGAATTAGTATCACAATTTAATAAAGGTTTTAAAAGTTTACCAGATAATAATGAATAGAGGTTTCAAATATGAGAAAAAACAAATCTGATGAAAAGGAAAGAATAACAGGTGATGATATGTTAAATGAATTATCTGAATTAGATTATGAAGATGATTTACAGTTGTTAGATGATGAAGATATGACTTTTAGTGATATAAATGATAGTGATTATGAGGATGATGATACTACATTTGGTGACTTTTATGATGAAGATTTTGTAAGTGATAATTCTAGTGATGATTTCTCTTTTGATGAAGATTTTGATATTGATCCATTTGAAGGATTAGAAATTAGTGATTATTCTGATGAAGAGGTAGCAGATGAGGTAGAAGATGATGTAACTATACCTGATGTAATTGAAGAACCAAAGACTAAGGTTAATGATACTTCAAATATAGACTCATATCTAAATGGCATTTTAGAAGCAAAAAAAGATTTAGAACAGTCTTATCAACCATTAGAAAGTACTACTTCTATAGAAGAAAAGACACCAGTAGTAGAAACACCAAAAATAGAATCAAGAGAAGATGTTAAAACAAATAATCAAGATTTTCAGCCTTTTGAGTCTTATCAATCAGTCCAAGGTAATGGAGAAATAGCTAGTTTAGAACCATCGGATATCAATTTATTATTTGATCGAGTATCTACTAATGTTAAAGAAGCATCATCAATTTTCAGTCGTAATTTAGAAATGAAGAAAAAAATAGATGAACGTTTTGAAGAACTAAAAAAATTACAATCAGAGCATGAAAAAAATAAAAAGATTGATTATGATGAAATTAATAGTTATAAAGATGAGGTATATTTAAAATTAAAAGATAAAAAAGCAGAAGTAGAAAAGAAATTAAATGAATTAAAAGATCTTCAAGCTAAATTTGATCAAGAAAAAGCTGAATTTGAAAAATATAAGAGTGAAACTTTAATACGGTTAAAGGATGCAGAAAGAGAACAGACATTAGCATATAATGAACGTAAAGAAGAAATTACTAAATTAGAAGATAAATTAATTAAGAAGAAAGATGCTATTGATGAAGAAAAAAGACAACTAAAATTAGATCGTATTCAATATGAAACAGAGAAAAATACTTTAGCTACTAATTTAGTTAAGTTTAATGAATTAGTTGGTGATTTTACTGTAGGTATTGATCGTTTTAATAGTAGTAATAATGATTAAAAAGTATTCGAATGGAGCATACCTTTTAATAAACACTAATACAATAAAATGTAATTTAAAAAACAAGTATAATTTTCAAAAAAACTACTTGTTTTTTTTTTTTTTTTTTTG
>CANQEN010000003.1 GCA_947595045.1 uncultured Bacilli bacterium
TAATAATATAGAATGGAGAAGTGATAAAATGTATATTAAGATGGGAGTTTGCTTATAATAAAAATAAGGAAAAGAATAAAATATAGTTGCACAAATAGTGCAATTAAACTCAAAATATGTTGCAAGAATAGTGAGTAATATAAACAAGACATTTGTATTAAAATGAAAATGATAGATGTAGGAGGTACCATAAAATGTTAAAGAAAGATAATTATATCAAACAAGACAAAGGATTTACATTAATAGAGTTATTAGCCGTAATAGTAATATTAGCAATAATAGCACTAATAGTAACACCAATAATATTAAACATAATAAGTGAATCAAGAGATAAGTCAAATCAAAGAAGTGTAGAGGGATATCAGAAAGCAGTAGAATTAACAGTAGGAGAAATAATGGTAGATGAAGACTATACCGGAGGAGATATTACTTGTAAGTTAGGTTCAAAAATGAGTGACACAGAAAAAGAATATATAACATCAGTATCAGATGATGAAACATATTGTTGGGATACAAAAGAAGGCAAAGCTACATCACGACAAGTAACATATAGTGGGAGTAGAGTAAAACCAGATAAGATACAAGTAAATATGGAAACAGGAGAAATAGGAATAAAAGATGCGCAAGTAGGGAGTAGTAGTAAGAGATATTCAGTAGGAAATATTACTATGACAGCAGTAGATACAATAGAAGAATTATTATCATCTGGAGATACAGTAAAATCAGGTGATGGAGAAATATTTATAGATGACTATGGTAATATACGATATAGAGGAAAAGATCCAGATAACTATGTAGAGTTCAATGATGAGACATGGCGAATTATAGGAATATTTGATGGACATATAAAACTAATTAGAGATGAGTCAATAGGGAACTTAGTATGGGATAGACAGAACACATGGGGATCAGGTGATTGGACGAATGCGGACTTAATGATATTGTTAAATCCAGAAGAAGATTATATGGAGACAACAAATTTTACAGAGTATAAGAGTTTGTATTGGAATAGAGAGAGTGGGGAGTGTTATAAGGATTTTGATGTTACAAAAGACTGTGATTTTACAGGAAGTAATGGTAATCAAAAAGGATTAAGTGTAGAGGCACAGAATATGATACAAAAAACAAAATGGTACTTAGGAGGATGGGATGATTTTAAAATATTAACGAAAGATATGTATATAAAAGAACGAGAAGTTGGTGAATATAAAGATTATCCATTAACATGGGACGGTCATGTAGGCTTGATGTATTTAAGTGATTATGGATACGCACCACAGGAAAGTTGTTCAAGTCAAGTAAACCTGAGTCAGTATGGGAGCTCTTCTGATTACTGGACCGGTTGTATAAGTTCAAATTGGTTGTTAAAAGGTGTAGATGAATGGATGATATCGACACAAACTGATAAACAATTAACTACCTGGGTGAGTACTGGAAATTACTTCAGACATGCAAATCCAAGACTTGAAAAGGCTGTTCGGCCTGTCGTATTTCTAAACTCAAGTGTGAAAATAACAGGAGGAGAAGGGACATCAAGTGATAGGTATACCCTAGGATAAAAGATGGTTAAATATACGTATTTGCCTATTGACTGAAGGACTAGTAAAGACTTAAATGTTTTTACTAGTGTTTTGTATTATAAAAGTGTAATTATTTATTACACTTTTATAATACAAAAAAAGAATTTCTTATTTTTATTTTTTAAGGTAAATTAAGTCTAGTAACTTACTTGAAAAATAGGTGCTTATAAGTTATAATTAATTAGTAGGGTGGTTAATATGAATGAGGTAACATTAATTAATAATACAAATGATAAAATTGATGAATTAGTTGAGATAGATAAGTTTATTGATTTTGTATTGGAAAGACAGCACTTAAATAATGTTTTATTCAATGTTATTATCGTTGATAATAAGAAAATTCATGAATTAAATAAGCAATATAGAGGTATAGATCGACCTACTGATGTAATTAGTTTTGCATTAGAAGATAATAAAGATGGTAATATTTTTCCTGTTAGGGTTTTAGGTGATGTTTATATATCAATTGATAAGGCTAGGGAGCAGGCAATAACTTATGGGCATAGCTTACTTAGAGAGTTATCGTTTTTAACTATTCATGGAATATTACATCTATTGGGGTATGATCATATGAATGTAGAAGATGAAAAAGAAATGTTTTCTTTACAGGAGTTGATATTAAGTGAATATGGAATCAACAGATAAAAATAAAAAGAAAGACTTTAAATTTAAAAGTTTAATTAAGGTTATTGGATATTCAATTGATGGTTTAAAACATTTTTATCGGTATGAACGAAGTGCTATTATCCATTTAGTAGCAGCTATATTATTAATAGGTGGTAGTGTTTCTCTTAATTTAACTACTATTGAATGGTTATTTATTATTTTTATTTTAGTAACTATTTTAGCTATGGAATTAATTAATACAGCTATAGAGGCTGTTTGCGATTTAGTTAGTCCTGAATATAATCCTTTAGTTAAAATAGCTAAAGATTGTGCGAGTGCTGCTACTTTTGTGTTATCTTGTGCTCTTATGTGCTCTTTTATAGTAATTTATGTTCCTAAATTATTACGTATTATAGGAATAGGATAGGTGAATAAATGAAGGATAAATTAAAAACATTATTAAAGAATAGTTATAGTCCTTATTCTCATTTTAGAGTAGCGGCTATTGCTGTTATGAAAGATGGTAATGAGTTTAATGGTGTCAATGTAGAAAATGCTTCGTATGGAGATAGTATATGTGCAGAGAGAAGTGCTATTTTAAATGCTATTAGTGCTGGTTATCATAAATATGATTTTGATAAATTATATATTATGTGTGATAGTTCAAAAGTTGGTATGCCTTGTTTTGCTTGTAGAACGGTTATTAATGAATTACTAGAGAAAGATTGTTCTATTATTTGTATGAATCCTAGTGGTGATACTGAAATTCACACTGTTAAGGAATTATGTCCATATCCTTTTAATGAAGAAGACTTGCGACATGGAGGAGATAATGCATAGTGGTTTTGTTGGACTAATTGGAAGACCTAATGTTGGGAAATCGACCCTTATTAATAGTATTGTTGGTGCTAAAGTAGCCATTACTTCATCTAAACCTCAAACTACTAGAAATATTATTCAAGGTATTTATAATGATTCTGATACTCAAATTGTTTTTGTTGATACACCTGGTATACATAAACCTAATGATCGTTTAGGTGAGGTACTTAATAAACAAGCTTATTATAGTATTGAAGATACTGATATTATACTATTATTAACGGATATAAAAACGAAAATGGGTAAAGGAGATTTATTCGTTTTAGATAAATTAAGAGATACAAATAAACCGGTTATTTTAGTTATTAATAAAATAGATAGTGTCACTAAAGAAGATATATTGAATAAAATATTAGAGTTTAAAGATTTATTTCCTTTTACTGAGATTGTTCCTGTATCAGCTTTAAAACATAAAAATATTAATGAATTAATTAGTGTAATAAAAAAATATTTACCTGATCAAATTAAATATTATGGTGATAATGAAATCACTAATCGTAGTTTAGATTTTATTATGGCTGAGATAGTACGTGAGAAAGTATTCATATTAACTAAAGAAGAAGTACCACATGCTGTAACTTGTGTAACTGAAAGAGTAGAGGTAAGTAAGACTAGTTATAAGATTTATATTAGTATTATTGTAGATAGAGATTCATTAAAGAAAATAATTATTGGCTCTAATGGTAGTATGATTAAAGATATTGGATCAAAAGCTAGGAAAGACTTGGAGACTTTATTAAAACGTAAAGTATATTTAGATTTAAGGGTTAAAACTGTTAAAAAATGGCGAGATCAAGAACGATATTTAGCTGAATATGGATTTAATGATTTTGAAAGTGAATAAAAATAATCTTTAAGTTACATTATTATGGTAGGTGATACTATGAAAGAATTGTTATGGGATTTATTTATTCATACTGGAAAAATTGAATATTATTTAAAATATAGAGAGGTATTAAGAGGTGAGGCTAGTAGTGGATGTGATAGTAGGCAAGACATATAGGCATTTTAGTGGTAATTATTATCGTGTTATTTGTATAGCTAATGATTCTACAACTAAAATAGATGGTGAAAATAGGCAGATTGTGGTGTATGAAGCTTTAGATAACACCCATAAAGTATGGACTAGACCTTTAAATCTATTTATAGAAAAAGTAGATAAACAAAAGTTTCCTGATGCTATGCAAGAATATAAGTTTGAATTAGTAGAGGGATGATTATATGGAAGTAAAAGTTGGACAGATATATAAACATTTTAAAGGAACTTATCATAAAATAATAGCTATAGCTCGTCATTCTGAAACAGGAGAAGAGTTAGTAATATATACTCATGGTGATAAGATATGGGCTAGACCAATTACTATGTTTTTATCTAGAGTAGACCATGATAAATATCCTGATATTAAACAAGAATATCGTTTTGAATTGGTGAAGAATTGTGACTGAAGAAGTAGTGGGTATTGTTTTAAGAGAAAAAGCTTATGGTGATACTAGTAAGATAATTGATCTATTAACACGAGAATATGGTATAATAGGGGTTATAGTAAAAGGTTGTAAATCAATGAAAAGCTCATTACGTAGTGTGACTGGTAAGTTGTGTTATGGACATTTTAATATTTATTATAAAGAAAATAAGCTTTCTCTTTTAAAAGATGTAGCTTTAATATCATCTTTTAGAAATATTCAAAAAGATATTGAGAAAATTAGTTATGCAACTTATTTATTAGATTTAGCAGAACAAGTAGCTAAACAGAGTAAAAGTAATTTATTATTTGATATTTTAATAGATGGTTTAACTAAAATTGATGATCAGTATGATCCTATGGTTATTTTAAACATTATTGAGTTAAAATATTTATCTTTTTTAGGGGTTTTACCTATTTTAGATAGTTGTGCTGTATGTGGTAGTAAAGAGGGTATTGTTACTTTATCTAGTGATAAGGGTGGATATATATGTAGTAACTGTAGAACTTGTGAGCCTCTAATTAGTACAAAAGCTATTAAATTGATTAGATTATATTATTATGTTGATATAGGTAAAATTGAGAAATTAAATGTTAGTAATAATGTTAAATTAGAAATAAACAATTTTTTAAATAGTTATTATGATAGGTATACAGGTATTTATTTAAAGACAAAATCATTTTTAAATAATATTATTCATTTATAAAAGGAGGTTGATTGAATTGAATAATATCGATGAGATGGAAAATATGGATGTATCAGAAATTAAAGTGGAAAAAGAATTAAATATTGTGTTTATGGGAACACCCAGTTTTGCCACTCCAATTTTACAAACTTTATTGGATAATTACAATGTAAGAGCAGTTGTTACTCAACCAGATAAACCAGTAGGACGTTCGGGAGAAGTAGTACCATCAGCAGTTAAAAAGTTAGCTTTAGAACATAACTTGCTTGTATTGCAACCTAAGAATATGAAAGCAGAATATAAGGAAGTTTTAGCTCTTGAACCAGATATTATTATAACTTGTGCCTATGGTCAAATTTTACCTCAAGAATTATTAGCTTATCCACGTTATGGCTGTATCAATGTACATGCTTCTCTTTTACCTAAATTAAGGGGTGGAGCTCCTATCCATAGAGCTATTATGAATGGTTATAATAAAACAGGCATTACTATTATGTATATGAATGAGGGATTAGATAGTGGAGATATCATTGCTCAGGAAGAAGTTATAATTGAAGATAATGATACAGCCTCTACATTACACAATAAATTAAAGGTTATAGGAGGTCCTCTATTATTAAAAGTATTACCAAATATTTTTAATGATACTGTTAATCGAATTAAGCAAAATGATGATGAGGCTACCTTTGCTTCTAATATTAAACCAGAAGATGAAAAGATTAATTTTGAACGATCAAAGAGGGAGATATATAATCAAATTAGAGGATTGAACGGTTGGCCAGGAGCCTACTGCTTTATTGGTGGGAAACGGCTTAAAATATGGTCAGCATATGTAACTGATAATGTATTTCCCGAGAAACTATATGGTGAAGTAACAGAATTGTATAAAGATGGTTTCGGTATAAAAGTAGGTAACGGGGAAATTGTAGTTACAGAAGTACAGTTAGAAGGTAAAGCTAGAATGAAAGCTATAAATTTTTTAAATGGTATTGATAAGAATAGTTTTGTTGGTAAAGTTTTAGGATAAAAAAATGAAAGAATCAATTGAAACAATAAAAAGATTATGGCAGAATCCTCGCTATAAGTCATTAATCAAATTAGGGTTTTGGTTAGTCTTTTTTTCTATTGTTATTTTAATGATACGAGGAGCTAATCAAATGAGTAATTATTCTAATAATAGTGATATTAGTACTCAATCAGATAAAGTAAAGGATTTAGCTAATTATCAAAATTATGAGTTTACTATTACTATAACTGATAGTAATAATTTAATTACTAAGTTAGTAGGTACTTATTATCAAAATAAGCATTATTTTACTTGTAATGATAAAACATATTACTATGATGGTAAAACTTTATATGAAGTAGATGAGTTAAATCATAATTTAGTAAAAATTGATATTGTACCTTGGCAGTTAATACTATATGTATGGGATCATACTATTATTGATGATTATATTAGTCAGGCTATACCAGATTCAGAGACTACTTATAATGATGGTAATACAGTTAATAAATATCATTACGATACAGAGTCAGATATTTTATTTGTAAAAGATATATCAACTAATAAGAGTAATGGTATTATAAATAGGATTGAAATGAATATACAACAAGATACTTTATACAATGTAATAATTGATTATCAACATATTAATAATATTGCTAGTTTTAATATAGATTATAGTAATTTTAATATAATTGAAAAGAGTGATTAGATGATTAATATAAAAACTGATTCTAGAAAAATTAAACCAGGTGATACTTTTGTAGCTTTAAGAGGTATTGATGGAGATGGTCATAATTATATAGAAACAGCTATTAAAAATGGAGCAACTAAAATTATTGCTGAGGAGGGTGCGTATAGTGTTGAAACTATTATTGTACCGGATTCTAGAGAATATTTATTAGAGTTATTATCTAATCAATATAAAGAATATTTAGATGAGATGACTTTTATTGGTATTACAGGAACCAATGGCAAGACCACAACAGCCTATTTAATTTATCAAGCTTGTAATTTATTAGACAGAAAATGTGCTTATATTGGTACTATAGGCTTTTATATGGATTGTAAAATATGTAATTTAGCTAATACTAGTCCTGATATATGTGATTTATATGATATGATTATGGACTGCTATGAATCAGGATATAAGACTATTGTATTAGAAGCTAGTAGTCAAGGTCTAGCATACAATAGATTAGCTACTTTAACTTTTGATTATGCTATATTTACTAATTTAACACCGGAGCATTTAGATTATCATAAATCGATGCATAATTATGCTTTAGCTAAACAAAAGCTATTTAAACAATTAAAGAAAGATGGAGTTAGTATTGTTAATATAGATGATCCTTATTATTCTTACTATATCAATAATAATACTATTACATATGGTTTTAATTCAGGTGATTATCGGGTAACTGATTATCAATTAAATCTTAATGGTATTGATTTTGTTATTAATTATAAATACCATGTGAAACTTAATATATTAGGAAAATATAATATATATAATGCTTTAGTTACTTTTATTGTGTTACAAAAATTAGCTTTTAGTGATGATAAAATAATTAGGGCTATTGGTAAATTAAAACCACCTGATGGAAGAATGGATATTATTTCTTATCGTTCTAATAGTATTATTATTGATTATGCCCATACTCCTGATGCGATGGAAAATGTTATTGATACCATAAAAGAAATACAACATCGTCATTTATATATTATATTTGGTTGTACTGGTAATCGTGATCGTTTAAAGAGACCTATTATGATGAACATAGCTTTAAATAATGCTGATTACGTTATTGTAACTAGTGATGATTTACATTATGAACCATTTGGTCACATTGTGAATGATATGCAAAAGGGTATAACCAAAACCAATTATGAAATTATTCAAGATCGCAAATTAGCTATAGAAAAGGGTATTTCCCTATTAAAAGAACAGGATATTATATTAATATTAGGTAAAGGTCATGAAGAAGCATTAATAATAGGTAATAAAAAAATACCTTTTAAGGATCACAAAGTAGTATTAGATATTTTAAATTATAATTATACAATGGAAATGTAAATAAAAAGTTATATTTCTATTTTACTTTAAAGGATAATTTGATATAATTAAAGAGAATAAAAGATAGGAGAGAAAATATATATGGGAGAGAAATATTTACCAATAGGAACAGTAGTAATGTTAAAAGGTGGAAAAAAAAGAATAATGATAACAGGATTTTGTGTAGTGGATAATAATGACAATAAAAAGATATATGATTATTGTGGATGTCTATATCCAGAGGGATTTTTAGATTCAACTAAGAATTTGCTATTTAATCATGACCAAATAGCAAATATCTATTTTAAAGGATATGTAGATGAGGAAGAAAAAACTTTTAAACAAAATTTAAAGAAAGTATTAGAAGAAATGAATAATAATCAAAATAGTTCAGATGTAATCAAATTTGATTAATAAAGTGATGTGATAAAATGGTAAATTTTGATGAAGATACTATCGAGTATGTGAATGATTGTTTGAACCAGCCGTTAAATGCTTTAAATGAGATTAAATCAGTTTTAAGAATAGCAAATAATAAAACAATTAGACTAAGATTACATAGAGTTTCGGTTTCATGTAATGGTATTATAGCAAGGATAGATGACCTATATGATGAGCTAAATAATATAATTGATTATATAGGAAAAATGTCTGATGCTTATAATGATGCCGATAATAGTATAAAAAGTTTATTTAGTGATACGATAGATAGCATAGGTGATACTATAGGAAATGTTGCAAATTTTGCTATTGAAACGGGAATAAAAGTAGGTAGTACTGTTTGGGGTGCAGCCCAAACTGTAGGAGCAACAGTAGCAGTTGGGGCACAAAGTTTAGTAAAAGGAGTTGCTGAACTTGGAGGAGCATTAATTGATACAGGTGCAGTGATAGCAGCAGGTATTGCATCTACACAAACATTGATAGTAGATGGTGTAACATGGTTAGGTGCAAAAGGAATAAATGCAGTAGCTGATACAAATTTACAAGGAACAAAAATGACATCTGAAATATGGCAAGGAACGATGGACTTTGTAAAAAAACAATATGTTGATGATGCATTTAATAAATTATATAATGATACAGGATATGGTAACTGGTTGCAAGAACATTCAGCAATAGCTGTGGATGGAACAGTATCCAATGTATTATCAGGAGTAGGATATGTAGCTGGAATAGTAGCTCTTACAATACTAACAGCAGGTGTGGGGACAGCAGCCACAGGGGCAGTTGAAACGACAACAGCTGGATCAAGTATCTTAAGTGCAGTAGCATCAAATGCAGGGAGACAAGCTTTAATAGCCGGAGCAGCTGGATTAGGAGCAGGAACAGAAGATGCATGGAATGATGGAGCAAGTTTAGGTAGTGGATTAGCTTATGGAGTAGCTAATGCAGGATGGGAAGGATTACAGTACTATGTAGGAGGCAAGATATCTGGATTTGGACAAGGAGTGGCTAGTGAGGTAACAGGAGGGATAGAAAAGCTTTTAGGAGCAGGAACAGGAAGTAAGCTAGCTAATTCAGTAATTAGAGTTGGAGCAGATAGTATAGATGGAGGAATAGAAGGATTAGTTCAGCCAGCATTAAAGGCAATATATAGTGATGAAAGTTATAATGAGTTATTTAAAGAAAATGGGGGTTGGAGTTCTGTTTTAACTAATGCACTAGTAGGTGGAGGTTCATCTATATTAGGTGAAAGTATTGATTTAGTACAAAGCAGCGATAATGTTCGATTACAACAACAGATTAGTAATAATATAGATAAAGAAAATATCTTGGTAGGTAGTATACAAAATAATTCAAATAGTAGTGGCTTATTTGATAGATTAAAAAAATTTGTTAGTAAAAATGATTCTAATTTAGCATCTTCTGAAGTTTTAAAACAACATATGGATTACATGGATTTGTTAAAAGGTAAAGCGAAACAATTGGACAGTGAACTGAGCAGTGCAGAAAAAGATTTATTTAAATTGCAGGTACAATTAGATAATATTTTAAATAATGATAATACCTTACCTGAAGCTATAGAATATACTGCTAAAAAATATAATTTATATGATTTTAATAACTATAATTCCGTATCATATTTAGAGTTTGAACAACAAATGTTAGCTAAAATAAGTGCTGGCGACTATAAAATTATTACTAGAGATAATAATTATCGCACGTATGTTACGGATTATATGTCTAAAGTAAATGACTACGATTTGAAAATACGCCAATTACAAGATTATATTAATAATTTATCTACAGATATAAATAATCATAATATTGAAATTAGTAAATATAATAATAAATATATTAAACCACATATTGATGCTATAATAAAAAGTAAAAATAGTCAATTATTATTTAATAATTTGGAATCTAAATTAGATGCTTTAGATTATAATAATAAAAGTTACGGTGTTGATCAGGGTGTTTCTAAAAAAAGCATTCAATATCAAAGAGATTCTTATGGTAGAATACAAAAATTTGTTAATGAAAATTATATGAATGTAAAAAACAATTTAATGGAACGTTATGGTATGGCATCTATTGACGCTTCTAGACTTATTAGTGGTTTTGATAATACTGGAGCATGTTCATATGCATCGTTAGCTGGTGAAATTTTTGCAGGTTATATTGATAATCCAGACAAATTTAAATCTGATTTTGGTTTTCCGATGTATACCTATATTAATGGACAGAAAACATTAAATAGTTTGGAACTTCTTACAGATATGTATTTATTTGTTAATCATGTCGATAATGGTGGCAATTTATTTAAAACCGTTGATGGAAAAGTTATGGTTACTTATGATGGTATTTCTTCTAAATTGGATCCTTTAGGTCGTCAAATATTTGATGCCGATAAACAAAAGTATTTGGCATCTTCTTATGGTAGGACAGATGGTTTAATTGACAGATATCTCAAATCAAAAAATTCAGACTTAAATTATAAATCTGAAATATTATTGAATTCTTTCGACAAAACGATAACTTTAGGTAATGATGAAATTAATTATTTGAAACAGTTAATTGGTGAATATGCTATTGATGGTTATCAAATGGAAATGTCTTTCTTTACACTTCAAGGTGAGATTAAAATGAAAAATTTAAGTGGTGGTAAGGATATGTCAACTGTAACTTGGAATGAAGGTGAAGGTCATTCTGTATTCGTAACAGGAATGAATGAATTAGGGCTTATTGTAAGTTCTTGGGGACAAAAATATTTCATTTCTTTTGAAGATTTAAAGACTGGATCTTTTATTATTAATGCTAGTAAAATTAGTAGTTCATGAATTAGGAGGGTCATATGATTAATAATATAAATGTAATTGATGAAGTAAATTTTGATACTCGATTTCCTATGTTAAATTCTAAAATTACAAGTGATTTAAATCAAATCTCTAAAGAAATGTATTTACAAATATATTCAACATATAGTACTTTATTTAGAAAGTATCTTATTAAAGAATTAAATTTAAAAAAGTATGATGATATTATAGCTAATAGTGAATTAAATTATGTAAAAGTAGAATCTAGGGATATGGATATATATCAATCATTTACTAAAGATGTATTAAATTATTTCTACATTAGAAATAATTTATATATTGAAAATTTAGCAAAAGACGAAAAAGAATATATTTTTACAAAATATTTGATGGATGACACAGATTTAGATAAGGAAACAGAAACTTTTATAGAAAAAACCTATCCAAAAGTTATTTTTGAGAATGTAAATCATGATAATTCATTATGTGATATAAATTTCGGACCTGATAATCAACAATATTATGCCCCTAATAATGCTGTAGTAATTGGTATTCGATATGATGAGTTTAATTTAAATGGATTATCAGATCAAGAATGGGATAAATTGCACGAAAAACAATTAGATCATTTGTTAGATATTATATCCAATTTAGAAAATAATGAAATTCTTAAATCTAATTTACCATTAATAACTATTATTTATAATGAATATAGTGTAAAAAAAAAGTTCAAAACTGAATCAATAGTAAGTATTAAAAATTAATTATATGATAAAAACACCAAAATTATAGTTATTCATACTATATATTGAGGTGTTTTTATGATTAAAGATAATTCTAAGGATATACAAGATGGAGATACATATATTGCTTTAAAAGGTCAATATTTTGATGGACATGACTTTGTCAATGAAGCTATTGAAAATGGCGCTAATCGCGTTATTGTAGAGCATGGTGAATATGATGTCGAAACAGTTATAGTAGATGATACTAGGGAATACTTAATTAATTATTTAAAGGCAATAGTACCAGATATTAAGATAATTGGTGTTACTGGAACTAATGGTAAAACAACTACATGTTTTTTAATATATCAGATGTTAAATGAATTGGGATGTAAGTGCTCATATATTGGAACACTGGGTTTCTATGTAGATGACAAAGTATGTGATTTAAAGAATACAACGCCTGGTCTTTTAGAATTATATCATTTATTGGATTATAGTGAGAAACAAGATTGTAAATATGTTGTAATGGAAGCTAGTAGTCAAGCTTTAGAACAAAGAAGATGTGATTTTATTAATTTTGATTATGCTATATTTACTAATTTGACTCAAGATCATTTAGATTATCATAAGACAATGGAAGCATACTTGGCTTGTAAAAGGCATTTATTTGATTTATTAAAAGATGATGGTATATCTATTTTAAATGTAGATGATATATCATATTTAAAACTTTTAACTAAAAATTATGTTACATATGGTAAACAAAATAGTAATTATAAAATAAAACTAGATAATTACTTCTATGTTAATGATAAACGGTATGAAATGCAACTAGTTGGGAATTATAATTTATATAATATGACAGCTGCTATTAGTTTGTTATATGAAATGGGATATGATTATGAATTAATATATAAAGCTGTAAAAAAATGTAAAGCACCTAGTGGTAGAATGGAAGTAATACCTTATAATGATAATAAAATAATTATTGATTATGCCCATACTCCTGATGCTGTAGAAAAAATAATTGAAGCTAGTAGCGATTTAAAGCCTAATCGTATTATTACTATTATTGGTTGTGGAGGAGATAGAGATAAAGCTAAAAGACCTATTATGGGAAATATTGCAACTAATAAATCAGACTATGTAATATTTACTAGTGATAATCCTAGATCAGAACCAATTGATCAAATTATTAATGATATGATAGCTGGGGTTGACAAACTTAACTATGAAATTGAATCAAATCGTGAATTTGCTATTAAAAAGGGTATACAATTACTTGATAAAAATGATATACTATTAGTGCTTGGAAAAGGGCATGAAAAATATCAAATTATAAATAATGAACGTACTTTTTTTGATGATAAAAAAGTTGTAGAAGAAAAAATATACAGGAGATGATGACATGTTAATTTTAACTAAAGCAGTATTAGCATTAATGATAGGTTTTATTATATCAGTAATATTTGGATTAGTTGCCATACCTTTTTTAAAAAAAATAAATGTAAAGCAACGAGTTAGTAGTTATTTAGAGAATAAACATAAATCTAAAGATGGTACACCTACTATGGGAGGCATTATCTTTATTATTCCAACCATTATTACTACAATAATTTTATTACTCATGGGTAAAATATCCTTTTCGGATAATTTATTGATTGTTATGTTTGTATTTATTGCTTATGCTGTTTTAGGCTTTATAGATGACTTTTTAATTATTAAACGAAAAAATAATATTGGACTTACCGAATTTCAAAAGTTATCAGGACAATTATTTATAGCTTTAGTGTTTTTTTATATTTTTATGAAATCAGGAGCTGAACCAGTATTAGATATTCATACATTAGGTTTTAAAATTGATATGGAATGGGTTTATGGCATTTTCTTGCTATTTGTTTTAGTTGCTAGTAGCAATGCTGTAAATCTAACTGATGGTTTAGATGGACTAGCAGGAGGCCTATCAGCTATTGCTTTTCTAGCCTTTGCTCTTATAAGCTGGAATTCAACAGCAATAGCTGGTAGTGAAGATATTGCTATTTTCTGTTTTATTTTAGTAGGTGCATTAATGGGATTCTTAGTATATAACTCCCATCCAGCTAAAGTATTTATGGGAGATACAGGTTCTTTATCTTTAGGAGGAACCTTAGCTAGCGTAGCTATCATTACACATCATGAGATAACCTTAATTGTTGTAGCTGGAGTATTTGTTTTTGAAACTTTAGTTAGCTTAATTCAAATTATTAGCATGATTTATTTTCATAAAAAAGTTTTCTTAATGACTCCTTATCATCATCATTTAGAAAAATTAGGCTGGTCAGAACCTGATATAGTCAAGTTATTTTGGGTAATTGGCGCTATTCTTAGTATGGCTGCCATTGCTTTTGGAGTATGGATTTAATCCATACTTTTAATATGTAAATATTTGTCAAATCTATAAATAAATCTTTAAAAAGAGTATTGGATATGTTATAATTTAAATATAAGATAAAAGATAGGAGGTGCTATTATGGCAATGGATGTACGCGTTGATCCTGAACAATTAAAAACATATGGAACTCAAGTAAGAGAAAAAGGTTCAGAGTATAACTCTGAAATCAATAACTTATATTCAGTTATTGATACTTTACGTAATGGATGGACTGGAGTAAATCAACAAACATATTTATCTACTATGGATAATTATAAAAGCGATTTAATGAAACTTGGTGAGATAATTCAAAATATTGGAGAAGATCTTAATACTATATCTAATACTTATTCCCAAGTTCAAGATGAATTAGCAAGTGCGGCAAGAAATTTATAATTAAAGGAGGTTAGTATGAGCGAATTTAGTATTTCATATGATCAAGTATCTAATATTTCTAATGAAATGAAACAATCAGCTGATAAAATGAAAAATATTTTAGAGGATGTATCTCGTCAGATGAATGATGTATATGGTAATGCATGGCAAAGTTCAGCAGCTGAAACTCATATGGGTGAATTTAAAAGAATTGAAGCAAGATTTCAGGATTTTTATGGTAAAGTTCAAAGTTGTGCTCAATATCTTGATAAAGTAGTTGAAATTAATAGACAAGCTGATCAAACAATTCAAAATGCTATTAATAGTTAAATAAGAATAATAAATAACTCTAAATAAGTTATTTATATATGAAATGTAGATAGCTTCTATAGTTTAGATGAAGTTGTAAAATAAAAGTAGACACAAAAAAGATGTGTTTACTTTTTCTTTTGATATAATTTAATAAAGGAGATGATAAAAATGCAAGGAAGACCTAAAGGAGGAAGAAATAAATATTATTCTAAAGAAGAAAAATTAAAATATGTGCAATAAATGTTATCAGGTAAAAGTTGTTGGGAAATTGAAAGAGAAGAAGGAATTGGACATGCTGTAACAAACAGATGGTTAATAAATTACAATAATTTTGGAGAGAAAGGTTTAGAAAATAAGAAAAGACTTGGCAATCCACTAGCAAAATATCAAAACAGGAAGAAATTAACAAAGGAAGAACAATTAGAATATGAAAATATGAAACTAAGAATTGAGAATGAATTATTAAAAAAAGGATACCTAATGAAAGGAGATGGTTCACTTGTAACATTCAAGAAGAAAAGCAAATAAAATTTGAAATAATAGAAATATTGAGCAAAGAATATTCCATTAAATCATTATGTGAAATAATGAATATATCAAGAAGTGGTTATTATAAATGTTTAAAAAATAAAAATATATTAAATCAATATGAAAAAAATCGTAGAGATTTAGAACCATTAATAAGAGAAACCCTAGTTATGGATATCACAGAATTAATTGTCTAATAAGAAAAGAAACAAGTGGAAAGTATCAGATAATTTAGTTCATAAAGTGTGTAAGATATTAAAAATAAGAAGCAAAGCTAGACATTATTCTGTTTATAAAAAACCAGGAGAAGAGTCAATAAAATATCCTAATCTTATTAATAATAATTGGAAAACAACTAGACCTTTAGAAAAAATAACATCAGACACAACAATGATATGGTTCAAAAAACAAAGATATGATTGGACATACTATGTAGATGCATTTGATGATTCTATAATTGGTTCAGATGTAAAACCATTCTATCATGGAGTAAGTATGTCAAATCATAAAACAGCTTTAGAAGATATGTTGAATAATAAAATAAAAAGAGGATATAAAAGCCAAGACACAATTTTCCACTCAGATTAAGGCAAAATATATTCCTCAGTAGCATTTAATAATGCACATAAAGATTATATTTACAAAAAAATTAACCCAATTATCTTGAATTAATTTTTATATAATTTTTGTTTCACATCATTTACAAATGTACAAGGAACACCAACAGATAATCCAATAATTGAATCAATAAAAGATTTTGAAAGAGATTTAAAATTATTATTAAATTTAAGTAAATAGTTGGAACAATAGTGATGGTAAAAAGTAGATAAAAAATGACAAAATTTATTTTGCCGTTTTTTTATATCTGAATATTACCAATTATTATATCTTTAACATATCTTGTAAATAATTCAATTATATTAGCTTTTTGGATATCGTTTTTAACTGTTAATTCTACCGTATCAATTAACTTATCACCGTCTTTAACTTTTAATGATCCAACGATATCACCTGATTTAATACTAGCAGATAATTTATTAACTTTAATATCAAAAGTTGGAGTAGGTTCAGTAGACCCTTTTTTATATAATATATTTACATCTCTTATTGGAATTAATGTTGCTTGTTCTTGTTTTGATTTAGTTAAATTTACTTTTTTAACGGTTTTATCCTTTGATAGTACTCTTTTTAATGAATATTGAGCAAAGGCATAGTCTAACATTTCACTTACTTCACTATTTCTAGTATTGCTATCTGGTTCTCCCATAACAGTAGCAATAATTCTCATATCATCTTTTTTCATTGTTGCTGTAAGACAATACCCAGATCCATTAGTATATCCTGTTTTTAAACCATCTACGCCCTGTTTAAAACGCACTAACTTATTAGTATTAACTAGCCATGTTTGTCGGTCAGTACCTTCTCTTAGATAGGTTTCATAGATAGATGAAAATGTTAGTATTTTCTCATGCTTAACTAATTCTTTAGCAATCATAGCCATATCATAAGCACTAGAATAATGATCTTCCTCATCCAATCCATGACAATTTTTAAAATTTGTATCATTTAAACCTAATTCCTTTATTTTATCATTCATCATAACAACAAAATTATCTTCTGTACCAGCAATAGCTTCAGCTAGGGCAACAACAGCATCATTACCACTAGCAATAGTAATACCCTTAACTAAATCTTCTACACTCATCTGTTCTCCTGTTTCTAGTAATATTTGAGATCCACCCATACTAGAAGCATTACTAGACACTGTAATCATATCATCCCAATTAATAACACCATTTTCTATACTTTCCATAATTAGAAGTAAACTCATCATTTTAGTCATTGAAGCAGGTGCTAACTTTTCATGAGAATCAGATTCATATAAAACTTCACCAGTACTTACTTCAATTAAAATAGAACTTTTAGCACTTGGAGCTAATGTAATTTCATCAGCACACACACTAGTTACTCCCATAAAACATAAAACTATAAATAATATTAACTTTTTCATATGCACCTCTAATAGAGTATATGAAAAAAAGAGTATTAAATACTATTTTTTTCCATTTGGAATGATAAATATACTCTATTTTATTATTTTTGGATATATATTTCTTTTTTACTCTTTTTTTGATTTTTGTTATTTATACATTTTCAAGGTAAATTTATATTAATAATTAATTAGTATATTTAATTGAAAATAATTATTATATTTGTTATAATATTGAACGTTTTAGTTATTAGTGAAAAAGTTCAATAAGTCTAAACTTGAATAAAGAAGGGGAGGAATATTTATAATGGAAAAAATTATTAATCAAGTTAAAACAGGGTGGTCTAAAGATTTAATTATTCGTTTTTTATATGTAAAGTTAGCTCCTTATTTTGAAAGAGATTTATTATATTTTTTAGCTTCTGATGAAGAAAAAGAGAAAGAATTTAATAAGGGATTTGTCAATCGTTTTCCTAAAATTGTATGTGCTACCTTAGCTGATTTTTATGTATCTTTATTTAAACAGTTTGGTATTAATGCTCATAAAATAATAGCAAATAGCGCTAAAATCCCTCTTTTTGCTATTATTGTAGAAGGTGATAGTGGTTGGTATTTTTTAGACCCTATAAATGATTTGTTTTATAACCAATATGGTCTTAAAGCTACTTCATTTGGTATGATCCCACATTATCGCACTATTCACAATAATTATCCATATTTAATTAAACTATCTAAAGAATATATAAATGAATTAGATACTACTTTACATTTCAGTTATTTGAATCCTTATTTTGATAAGATACATCAACAACTTACTCAAAGGACAAGAGCTAATAAATTTTTTGGTCTCTCTCCAACTTTAAATAGCGATTTAAAATTTAAAAAATTAAAGCTTTGTAATGATAAATTAATTAATTTAGGTCATGTAAATGGCTTATTTGAACGAGCTCTATTATATAGATACTTGCAGAATAAAATTTTTAATCATAGTGAGAAGAGACATATCTATATTAGAATAAAAGATAAGTCTTTTATTACAGTTGAAGTTGAAAATAATGACGAACATGTATTATATAAGGAAGAAAAACAAAATGATCAATATGTTTTAAGTAAAAAATTAGTATGGCATGATAGTAATGATGAATTTTAATATACTCATTTATTAATATGAGTTTTTTTTAACTATTTAAAATTTTATTGTATTGGTTTCCTCAGCTATTAACTAAATAATCTCTACATACACTTTAATGGAATAACATATTTCTAATTACTGTTTTGAGATGATATATTATACGAAAAATAGGATAATGATGTTGGTATTTTCATGTCAATTTTTCAGCTTTTGATAGTAATTTAAGTATTAGCAATAAAGCAGAAATAACTGGTGAATGAAATGTTATTATTACAAATATTGAAGCTATTGATGTATCAGGAAGTTTTGAAACTACAAATAATAGTGCTAATTTCACGGCTAGTTTAAATAAGCTTATATCATGATTTTATATTTATAACAATGCTGATATTAATTATTAAGAATGGCAACTAAAAATAGTAGATTCCTAATATATTAAGTTTGTTGATTCTTTTAAAGGTGTTAAGAAAAATAATATATGATATTTAAGTAATGATGGTTGGAATAGTGTAATAAAAAATAGTTATGTAAAAATTAGTATTTAATTTAATGTTATTAATAATATAAATCAAAAAGAATATGCTGAATCTTTTATAAATAATAATATAGCCTATGTAACTATAAATAATTCTGATACTCTTATTAGAGAAGATACCTCTAATTATATCAATTTACTAATGTTATTTTTATTGTAATTATATTTATGTTAATTTTGATAGGATATAAATGAAAGAAACAAACAAAGTTTATTAATAGTATTTTAAATGAATATAAAAAAATCATAATTAAAACTTTAAATGAACCAGCTTTAGATAATTCCTTTATTTTACATGTTAATAGTTTGGATGATTTAATTTTAATTGCTGTACAACGTATAATTTGAGTTTTATTTTATTATAACTATCTAAAACTATTGTAAAAACTAGAAAATATGATATTCTATTATTAAGATAAGTAAGATGATATATAATAATTAAGCAAGAATAAAAATAATGATTGTAAAAATATTTATTATTAAGAATGATATTTAATAAAACGGTAAATGTTATATAATAAATTATGTTAATCTTTATTATATTGAAGTACGTAGGTGAAAATTATGACAAGAAAATTAGATAGAAATATATTAATTGCAATAAATGCAATGCAAAAAATAATGATAATATTTTTAGGACCTTTTTTAACAACATATTTTATAAAAACTTCACAAGAAAGTATTATTGATTTATCTCTATATTATATTTTTTCTTATATATTACTTGCTTTTGGTAGTCTTGTAATTGCAGGTATTGTAAAAAATAAATTTAGATTAGGAATGTTTAGAATTGGTGTAATATTAAATTATATATATATATTCACTATTATTATTTTAAAAGAAGAAATTGTAAATCATTTAACTCTAATATCAATTTTATATGGGATATCTGCTAGTACGTATTGTTTTCCCTATAATTTATTTATTATTAATAAGATTGATAATAATGATAGAATAGATTATACTGTTAAATCAAAAATAGTTTCATCTATTATTGGAGTATTATGCCCCATATTATTAGGTTCAATAATAACAGCAACTAATTATGAATTAACAGCAATAATCATTTTATTTATAACATTTATTCAAATACTTCTGTCATTTATTTTAACACCTGAAAGTGAAAATCATTTGTCTAGATTTAATTTAAAAGAAACATGGAATAGATTAAAAGATAATGAACAAATAAGAAAAATATCAATCGTAGAATTTTTTATAGGTATGAATGTAAGTGATGGTGCTTTAGAAGTATTAATGACTATATTAATATTTAATTCATTTAAAACTAACTTAAATCTTGGTATCATAACTTCAATAACAACTATATTATCTATAATACTTGTCCATATATATGGACAAGTATATAAAAATAAAAATGATAAAAATATCATTATTGTCTCTAGTATTGTTCCTATTCTTTCACTATTAATCCTTTTAATATATAAAAGTAATTTTACCATTATTATTTATAATATTTGTTATGTGATTTTTACTTCATTACTCACTGTAACAAGAGAAGTAAGATTATTTAATTTATCGGACAGTTACATTGTAGATAAAAATAATCAAAGTGAATTTTTTGCAATAAGAGAATGTATTTTAAATAGTGGTAGAATTGTAAGTTATATAATGCTTTTACTAGCAGGACTAAGTAGAAGTCAATTAATTTTAAATATAGTTATGATAATATTAACAGTATCAATATTAATAATGGGTTTAAATATAAGAAAAATAGAAAAGTTTGAAAATCATAATAAATTGAAAATGAATAATGATGCTTGATTGTTAATATTTCAAGTAATAAAAATAATTTTTATTTAAGGTGATTTAAGATCGGAAAAATTAGGAAAAAAATGTTATATTATTAATTACTAGTGATTTAATTTATACATTAACAGCATTATTCACAGTTACTTATTTGTTAAAATAACCAATTAAAACCTTTCTCAAGTATTAACTTATTATATGATTATAAATGTAATATATGAGATCCAATTCATAGTAATAGATAGATTTATTAAAGATAAAAATATAGTAAAACTAAAATATTAAATAAAAAGCAACTATAATAGTCTAATTTTGACTACTATGGTTGCTTTTTATAATATTCCTTTTTTTAAGAATTTTTTTTGAACATCTGAGGGTAATAAACAACTATCTTTATCCATTTCGTAATAAGCTTGTACTAAATTATCGTATCCACCTTGATAATTCATGAGTTTCCTTTGTAATCCTAATAAAGCATTTACTTCTTCATCGGTATAGTTGTCATAGCACACACTAATTAAATTATCCAATAAAGATATATCACCAATTTTCAGTATTTGTCTTAATTGTTCTATCTTTTTAAACATATCAGGATCTAGTTGTTGCATTAATATTCCTCTTTTAATAGAGTCCTCTTTACAATTATTATTACCAAGCTTAGGAATGAATTCATTCCTAAATGATAATATTTTATCATGCTCTTGCTCTTCCATATATACATGCAAATCGTCTTTATTAGAATAATGGGATAGAACAGCATATTTTCTATAAGAGTATTTATTTCCATCTTGGTCATATTTACTTCTTTTAAAATCATGCTTAAAGAAAGTACCTTCTAAAGTTATAGGCCTTATATCAATTATTTCTGTACTATCTTTAGTTATAATTTGAAGATCAAATATACTATTACTATTATGTATAATTAAAATTATGTTTCCTTTTTCAGGTAGATTATAACATATTAAAGGGTGACAAGTACAATGAATGCTATATTGTGAGTCTATTGAGTTATTTATAATAAATCGACCAGATAGAGTATTTGTATTGTTTACAAAGTTAATGCTACTATTCCAGACAGCAGTTATAGTGCCATCTGTGTCATCTACACAGCGATTTATTTTAACTATATCACAATTAGCATTTAATATATTATCATTATAGTTAGCAACCATATTAACTTGTCCATTATTAAAATATAAATGACCAACCTGATTTTTCTTTTGATCAAATATTTTTATAGTTGAGAATTCATTAATATCATTAACATTTTCCAAAATAAAGCCGAAAGTATTTAAAAATATTCTAGCACTATATAAAGTTAGATTGTTATAGTTCATTATAAATTACGCTTCCTTTCTTTAGCTATTTATTATAACAAAATTTTTAATTAAAGTAAATTGTCATTTAAAATGAACATAACGGAATTTAATTTCACTTACCTGAAAAAGTAAATGCGACCTTTTTTATTCAATAGTTACATTTAAATCTTCAAATATAGAAATTGCATTTAATTGACAAAAATTGTACTACTATTTCACGTGAAATTAAAAATCATTACATTACTAAACATTATGGGGCTATTGGTAGAAATTTTAATAATTGTATTTTTAGAAATTTTTGCTCTAATAGAGGTAAAAACTGTAAATTAAATCATTGTTCTGAATTTGAAGAAGAAAAAGTCCTTTATTAAATAAACCACCTTATGTTTGTAATGATTGTAAAAGAAAAAGTTCTTGTACTATAACTAAGCATTTCTATGATGCAGTTTATTCTAATAATGAATATTTATCAAATTTATCTGAAGCAAGATCTGGAGTCATGATTTATCAAAATGAACTTGATAATTTAAACAATATTCTTACTCCTTTGATTTGTAAATAAAATCAATCTATACACCAAGCAATCATTAATAATAAAAACAAAATTATGTATAGTGATAAAACTATATATAAATATATTGATTTAGGTTTATTAAATGTTAGAAATATTGATTTGCCTAGAAAAGTTAGATTTAGAAAAAGGGTCAAAAAAACAACCGTTTATAAGATAGATAAACAATGTTTAGAAAATAGAACTTATGAAGATTTTTTAAATTATATTTTAAAACATCCAGACACTCCTATAGTAGAAATGGATTCAGTTGAAGGTTTAAAAGGTGGAAAAGTTCTTCTCACAATTCATTTCGTAAATTGTTCTTTTATGCTTGCTTTTATAAGAGAACATAATGATGCCCAGTCAGTTATTGATATATTTAATAATTTACAAAAAATACTAGGAATAGATAAATTTAAAGAATTATTTATAGTTATTTTAACTGATAATGGTAGTGAATTTTCTAATCCAAAAGAAATAGAATTTGATATGATTACAGGTGAACAAAGAACAAAAATCTGTTATTTTATGGCCATCCTTCAAGTCCATTTGAAAAAGGTTCTTATGAAGTTAATAACGAACTTCTAAGAAGGGTACTTCCTAAGGGTACTTCTTTTGATAAGTTAACACAAAATGATATTAATATTATAATGTCTCATATTAATTCTTATAAAAGAAAAAAGCTAAACAACGTATCCCCATATACAATGTTTAGCACAATCTATGATATCTTTACCATAGATAAATTAGGTATTCAGAAAATTGAACCTAAAATGTTAGTTTATCCCAATCAATACTAAAAAATAAACTAATAATTAATATAAGCACCATCAATTTTCATAAATCAAATAAAGGCTGCGTTTTGAATTCCAAAAAAAAGTCCCAAAATTCAGCCTCTTTTAAGCATGATTTAATAAAATAATTGGTTGCTTAATTGTAAATTAACATAAAATTATAGAAAATTCTAATATTCACAAGGAAAAATCAAGAGCGAACGATAGTGAGTTTATCTAGACCCTTGATTTTTTATTTTAAGTATAATAGTATAACAAACAAGTATTTTCCTTGTTTGTTATTAATTTATCAACTTGATATTGCATTTAACCTTTCAAAGTTGCATTTACCTTTTCATTTGAACACTTTTATACTTTATTTTTTAATAACCTTTTGAAAATATTCTTTTTGCGTATCTGATAATGCAAAAAACTTGTTTTTATCCATTTCATAATAGGCCTGTATTAAATTATCATAATCACCTTGATAGTTCATTCGTTTTCTTTGTATTCCTAATAATGCTTTTACTTCTTCATCGGTATATCCGTCATAGCATATACTGATGAAATTATCTAATAGTGATACATTGTCAATTGTTAATATTTGTCTTAGTTGTTCTATACTTGTAAACATTTCAGGATCAAGCTGTTGCATCAACATACTTCCCTGAATAAATGGTTTTGTAGAATTATTTTTAGGAATATACTCATTCTTATATGATAATGTATTATTCTTTTCTTTTTCTTGGACACATACACGTAAACCATCCTGATCTTCTTTTTGGTTATGACAAATAGTGGTAAATTTTTTATAAGGATATTCGTAAAAAAAGTTTATAGTTCTAATGTCTTTATCTTCTTCTTGATTTAAATCATATTTACTTTTTACAAGAATGTGATGAAAAATTAAATCACCAGAATAAGAATTAGAATAAGGTTTTATTATAATTAATTCTTGAGATTCTTTTTTTAGAATTTGAAGATCAAGTCGAAGATTAGACAAAGGAACATTGCTGTAAAAATTTAAGATAATATCTATTTTATCAGCTATATGATATTTTATTCTAGGTTTACATTCGCAATAGATAATCTTATTGTCAGTATCAATTAAATTACCAATAATAAATTGTCCAGATAAATTATTTTGACTATTACTTTCCATTTCAAAATTGATTTGACTTATCCATTTAGTAGCTACTTTTATTTCATTAGGGCAAACTATATTGCAAAAGGCTTTAAGCATAGTATGATTGGCAACTAGTTTATTATTATTGCGATTAACAACTATATTAGCTTGACTATTATCAAAATACAGATAACCAACTTCTTTTTTATCTTGATCAAATATTTTTATATTTGATGATTCATGAATATCATTATTGTTATCTAAAATGAGCCCAAATGCATTTAAAAATATTCTAAAACTACATATATTCTGTTTTAAAGTTAAATTTTTATCTTCCATTACGACATCTCCACTTTTTTGACGAATATTATACTATAATTTTTATTTTAAGTAAAGATTTAAAATTAACATAGTTAAATCCCAAATTTTTATATATATCTGATGCTCTAGGTAAATTTAGTAAACGGGCAATTAATAAGTTATATATTTCATCAATAAAAATAATGGTAAATAGTGTGATACATATTATAAAAAAGATATTACTATTTATTTTTTGAGCTAGGCAGTAGCACATTGGTACTATAAGATAGATTAATAATAATCCAGATAATCCAAAAAAGAGAACACTTCTTAAACAGATAAAGCCATTGATATTTCCAAAATTTAATATTTCTTGGTTATAATCCCAACATCTAAAGCCATTACCCAATTTATACATACCAAAACCAGCTATATATTCTAATAGACCACAAATAATTAGACTTAAGAGAAATACTTTTAGTGGTTTTTTCCTATAACGATAAGTTAAAAAGTAGATACCTATTGCACCATAAGCATAAATATTAATCCAAGGTAGAAAGTTACCTCCACGCCAAAATAATTTTTGCATACCACTATTAAAATAATAAAAAATAAATTCATATATAAAACCAAATATACCAGCTATAGCTATTATTAAACATAAAATACTAATTTTAGTTTTAAGATTAAATTTAGGATTTTGATTAATATAATTATTATAATACGCTTTCATATTTATAAATCCTTTCTTAAAATAAGTATATCATGATTATTATTTTTAATAAATAATTATATTCGTGGTATAATTAAGATAAGGTGGTGATAAGGTGAAAGCATTAGTAACAGGAGCTTCATCAGGGATTGGAGCTGATATTGCTCAAGTATTAGGTGATATGGGCTATGATTTAATTTTAGTAGCTAGAAGGAAAACTAGGTTAGAGCAAATTAAACGCAAGATAAATACTAATGTAGATATTATTGTATTGGATTTATCTAGTACTTTTAATTGTATGAAATTATATGAACAAGTTAAAAATGAAGATATTGATATAGTTATTAATAATGCTGGTTTTGGTGTAGCCGGTGAATTTGTAGAAACTAGTTTAGATAAAGAGTTAGATATGATTGATTTAAATGTTAAGGCTGTTCATACTTTGACTAAGTTATTTTTAAATGATTTTAGGAATCGCAATAGGGGATATATATTAAATGTATCTAGTAGTTCAGCTTTTCAACCAGGGCCACTAATGGCTAGTTATTATGCCACTAAAGTATATGTGTTTAATTTAACGATGGCTATTTATGAAGAATTAAGAAGAGAGAGTAGTAGAGTTTATGTAGGCTGTTTGTGTCCAGGACCAGTTGATACGGAGTTTAATAAAGTAGCAAAAGTAGATTTTAGTTTAAGAGAATTAAATAGTTATGAAGTAGCTAAGTATGCTGTTAAAAAGATGTTTAAACGTAAGTTAGTTATTATTCCTGGTAAACAGATGAAATTAGTATATTTTGCCTCTAAATTGATTCCCCGTAAATTAAAGCTTATGATTACGTATAATATTCAACGGAGTAAACAGCGATGAGAAAATATATAATTATACTAATATTGTGTTTGGTATTATTACCTATTAAAATATTAGCTATTGATTTATATTCTAATAATGCCGTTTTATATAACTTAGATACCGATGAAATACTATTAGATAAAAATAAAGATGAGCAAGTATCCATTGCGTCTATGACTAAAATTATGACAGCTTTAGTAGTACTTGAAAATATTGAAAACTTAGATGATAAAGTAATTATACCAGCTGAAGCTTTTGATAGATTGGTTGAAGAAAATGCTTATCAAGCGGGATTTAAAGTAGGGGATATAGTTACTTATCGTGATTTATTATATGCTCTTATGATGGTGAGTGGAGCTGATGCAGCTCAAACTTTAGCTATAGAGATAGGGAAAAATATTCCTAATTTTGTTATAATGATGAATAAAAAAGGTAAAGATATAGGATTAAAAAATACTAGTTTTGCTAATCCTATTGGTTTAGATGATCCTAATAATTATTCAACTGTTAATGATGTAGCTAAATTACTAAAATATGCTCTTGATAATAAAACTTTTTATCAGATTTTTACAGCTACCAGTTATACTACCAGTAATAAAGCATTAAAATTTACTAATTCTATGGATAGCTATAAACAGTATTATAATATTGATACTAGTTTTATTGATGGGGCTAAAACAGGTTATACTTATGATGCTGGTTTTTGTTTAGCTAGTATATCTTTTACTGATAAAGAAAAGTTATTATTAGTAACAGCTAAAGCTCCGTATGAACAAAAAATACCATATCATATATATGATGCTGTTAATGTATATACTTATTATACAACCAATTATATTTATAAAGATGTATTAAATAAAGATGAAGTTATAAAGACTATACCAGTAAAAGGTTTAGCTAATAAAAAGGAAGTTAAGATAAAAGTAGATGAGGCTTTATATCAATATTTACCAAAAGATGCTAATATTAGGTATGAATATGATGGTGTAGATTATATTAATGCTAGTTATCATAAAGGCGACCCATTAGGACATTATACGGTTTATTTAGATAATCGTATACTATACCAAGCTGAGCTAAAATTAGATGATAAAATTATTTTTTATTATAACTATATTATAGGTGGGTTGGTAGGATTAGTAATATTATTTATAACATTATTTATTATTAGGCGACATCGACATATTTTTCATTCACAAAATGTTAAATAAAATAAGATTGAAATATTAGATAAAGTATTAGATTATAATTAAAAAATTCAAATAATTAGAAATTATTAATGAGCCCTTTGAAAGTTAATATAAATATGAAAATGATGTAATTTCAACTCTTATCATAATATCTGGTTAAAATCCAATATATAATTTTAGATTGTAATATTTTCAATGCTAATTTGAAAAATGAAAATTATTAAGAAGACGCAATTGCAGTTAAAGATGGTAAAAAATAGTAATGAGTACAGCTAATAAATAAATATGATTTTAACATGAGTAAAGATATGATTAAAGAATCAAATGAATGCAAAAATTATATAGTCAAGAATTTAATAGTGGCTTGTATAGTGTGATATATGAATATATGTTTTATATAATATAATTGGATACATTTTAAATATATCAGATGTTTTCTCTTCCCTAATAAAATACACTTTTGATAAATTGTACTAAAAAAGGCGATGATATTATTATGACTAAAAGAGAAAGTTCTCAATTTGTTGTTATAATTACTTCTACTTGCTATAATATTTATATAATAGTTAAATAAAAAAGGATACATTTGCTTTGCGACAATCAAATGTATCCTTTTTTATTTTATACAATTTTTCTTGCTAAATACATATTATAATAAAATTGATATTTATGCAAATTTTATATAGGATAAACAGGATAATCTCATGCGTTCATCATAATAATTAAAATTGTTGCCTATATGAAAATATATTTTAACTAGAAATTTAATAGTATATTTGATATAATACGTCTTAAATAAATTAAATCTCATTATAACAAAAGAGGATTAATTTATTTTGAATGAATAATAATAATGGACTGGAGTGAAAAAATGACTAAAACATTAGGAAGAGTAATTGAAGTTTATATACCAGAACAATATAAAAATGGTGGATTACTTGATGTTATGGATAGAACTAACATTGGGTTTAAAGTAGTAACTGATAATGATATAAAAGATATTATACTAGAGCAAGATGAATTTAATGCGCGAATAATGAAGAATGACTTAGTTATAATTATAGAGCAAGATATATCAGGTAAACATTTTACTGATATCGAACTTTATGAAGGTGATAATAATGAATGATGATGAATTTCAAATAATTGGTTTATACAATCATAATGCAAATAGTTACAAAATAATAAAAGATGCATATGCATCTGGTCAAAATATCGTTGGCATTGTTCATGCAACAGGTACTGGGAAATCTTATATTGCACTTCAATTTATTTATGATAATAGAGATAAAAAGATACTTTATGTAACTCCTTCAAATGGAATAATTGAACATATTAAAGAAATAATAAAAAATAATTCTAATTTAGATTTAGAAAAAGATTTTCCTAATTTAGATTTTAGAACATATCAATGGTTTATTTCAATGAGTAGAGAAGAAATAGAAAATCTCACTTACGATATATTAATTCTTGATGAATTTCACCATATTGGAGCTCCTGTTTGGGGTGCAAGAATTAATACAATGATAGAGACACATCATAAAATGTTAATTTTTGGTATGACAGCTTATACTGTTAGAGACAGAGGAACTTTATATGAAAGAGATATGGCTAATCCTGATACAAATGAAATATTTTCAAACAAGATTGTAAGTAGATACGATTTATGCGACGCAATGATTGATGGTGTCTTACCAAAACCTATATATAAGAGTGCATATATTAATTTAATTGGTCTAGAAAGAAAATTGGAAGAAAGGGTACAAAAATTAAACGCAACATCTCATGAATATCAAGAATATATGTCACTTTTATCTGATATCAAAAAACGAATACATGAAGCACCGAATATTCCTAATCTTTTAAGAAATAATATTAAACCAAATGGCAAATATATTTATTTTTGTCCACCTTGTTTAGAAGATGAAACTAATGATATTGATACAATAAAAAGACAGGCTTTTGAATGGTTTAAACAATTCGTTCCTGAAGAAGATATAATTTTCTATACATCAACAAGTGATATGGGTGAATATGGCAAGCTTAATAGATATTCCTTTTATTATGATGTTACTTTAGATGGTAAAAAAGTAGATAATAAATTGCGCATAATGTTTGCTATAAATCAATATAATGAAGGAACACATGCTCCTAATATAGATGGAGTTATCATGGGACGTGGCACAACTTCAGATATAGTTTTTTTTGAACAATTAGGTAGAACCCTTTCAGTTCGGGGTAATACAAAAGATATGTTTGATGAATTAGAAAAACATTCAATTGAAGAATTAATTGAAATATGTAAGTTAAGAGATATTATAATAAAAGAAAATACGCCTAAAGAAGAAATAATTGAAAAACTAGTAGCACCAGTTATTATTGATTTAACTAATAATTATAATTTTATTAAAGAACTTGAAAATAATTTACGGGATAGAATTAAAGATATTCAAAATAAAAATAGTTTAATTAGTAACAGATGTATAAAAATAAGAGATGCATCATTTGATATTGAAATAGAAAATCAAAATTTATTTGAAATGCTAAAATATATTAGTGATAGATTAACCAAGACATGGGAAGATTATTATGAACTTGCTAAAACATACTATGAACATCATGAAAATTTATTAATACCAACTAGGTTTAAAACAAATGATGGATATACCTATGATGAAAATGGTACTGTTAATTTAGGAACTTGGGTTAGTAACCAGAGAAGAAATTTTTCTACTTTATCAGAAGACAAACAATTATTATTACAAAAAATAGGTTTTATTGTAAATTCCCGTGATAGTCAATGGCTCTTGAATTATGAATTAGCTAAAAAGTATTATGAACATCATGAAAATTTATTAATACCAACTAAGTTTAAAACAAATGATGGATATACTTATGATGAAAATGGTGCTGTTAATTTAGGAAATTGGCTTAATACTCAGAGAAGCAAATTTTCTACTTTATCAGAAGAAAGACGGCAATTATTACAGAAAATAGGCTTTGTTGTAAATTTCCGTGATAGTCAATGGCTCTTGAATTATAAATTAGCTAAAAAGTATTATAAATATCATGATAATTTATTAATACCATATAACTTTAAAACAAATGATGGATATACTTATGATGAAAATGGTACTGTTAATTTAGGAACTTGGCTTAATACTCAGAGGAAAAATTTTTCTACTTTATCAGAAGACAAACAATTATTATTACAAAAAATAGGTTTTATTGTAAATTCCCGTGATAGTCAATGGCTCTTGAATTATGAATTAGCTAAAAAGTATTATGAACATCATGAAAATTTATTAATACCAACTAAGTTTAAAACAAATGATGGATATACTTATGATGAAAATGGTGCTGTTAATTTAGGAAATTGGCTTAATACTCAGAGAAGAAAATTTTCTACTTTATCAGAAGAAAGACGGCAATTATTACAGAAAATAGGCTTTGTTGTAAGTGTTCGTGATAGTCAATGGCTCTTGAATTATAAATTAGCTAAAAAGTATTATGAACATCATGGTAATTTATTAATATCACAACAGTTTAAAACAAATGATGGATATACCTATGATGAAAATGGTACTGTTAATTTAGGAATTTGGATTAGTACCCAGAGAGGAGTAGTATCTAAAGAAAGCGAAAAAGGTCAATTACTTTTAAGTATAGGGATGATATGGAAAATAAAAAAAGAAAAAAAATAAAAAATGTTGCTAAAAAGTTGTAAACGCTCTTATTTGATATAAATGTTTTTCTTTTTCCTAAATATAAATAATTTTCTTAATTGAATATTTATTGATAATCATCTTAATAAATGATTCTAAAATTTTATGTTCAAATATTTTCATTACATATACATATTTAATATTACATTTATTGGTTGATTATTTTTCTATTTTTGGGTTATTAAGTTATAATTTTATTTTTTACAAGTGAGAATTCTAAAGTATATTGTGTAGTTGTAAATGATGTGAGGACAAAAAAGTAAAAAAATTAAAACGACATGATATAGTAAAAATGGTAATTAAATAATTTTGGTAAGGTGAATAAAATATTGAATTAAAATTCAATATTTTATTCAGCATTAGAAGCGTTAGCTTCTAAAAGATGTCTTTTCTCTAAAGGAGAAATCCAGCCTAGAACTTGCATAGGAATATGTTACTTCATATTAGATAAGCTTTCATTTGTTTAAGCAAATCCTCATAGGAATAGAACTTTAGGAATTGATAGAATCTTTGTTGATCATTACGATGGCTTCTTTCAACTTATGCTACAACATGTATTGATAATGAGATACTTGGATATTCAGGAGGTTATTGAACAAATACTAAGTAGGGATAAAGAAATAATAGTTCTTTACTTTGGCTTTTATGGTAACACACCATGTCCTCAAAGCCAAATAGCTAATAAGCTTGGAATATCACAATCATATGTATCAAGAAGAATAAGGAAAGCATTAAATAATATTAAAGAATTATTACAAAGTAAAGAAGCTATAGGTAAAATAGATAAGAAAAGTAATTCTAAATACTTAAATTATAAGAGAGATTATAAATAATAGAAGGCTTAATCATTCGTTTATTATCTAATAAGATAAGCTTCTTTGTTTTAACTGATAAAGTTTATAAGTTTATCAATTATTATTTTAAAGATAATGTTAAAGGTAAATATACTTTTATGGGGAATATTTAGAGCCAATAAGAATATGTGATTTTTCTGAAATAATAACAATCCTTTACAAAAAACAATATATGGGTGAACATATTGCCAATTTAATGGATAATATGAATTATGATGAAGATTATAATTATTTTATTAATTCATTGTTATAATTAAATAATGGAAGTTATTATGCATTGAAATTTACAGATCCTAATAGTAAAGATTTAGTATGGTTATATTAATTTTTTTATAGAACGAGTAAATATGAAAAACTTGAGACAATGCCAGTACAAGAATTGTCGTAATTTGAGAAAAAAGGTCAAGAACAAAAAGTGAAAAAAATTAAGATGAATGAACAATAATTATTTATTTAAAGAAGTTATTATTTTAGTATTAAAGTATTAATTTTTTTTGTTATTTATTCACAATAAAATTTATGGTGATATATTGACATTAATGGGTCAATATGGTAGTATTTAGTTAAGCACATGAAGGTGTTTTTATTTTATAAAATTTTAAAAGTAGGTGAATTGATGAAGAGAGTAACGAGATTTCTAGTGAATGTTAAAAAGGAAATGAAGAAAGTTAGATGGCCTAAGCGTCAAGATTTAATTAAATATGCAACAGCTACTATTTCATTTATCATTATCTTTATGGTCTTTTTTGCTGGTATAGATGCTATTATTAGTTTGATAATGAAATTAAAGGTGATGGGTTAATGGAAAAAGAATGGTATGTAGTTAATACCTATTCGGGACATGAGAATAAGGTTAAAGAAAAACTAGAGATGAGAGCTAGTACTATGGGTATGGAAGACTACATTTTAAGGGTAGTTGTGCCAGAACAACATGAAATTGAAGTTAAAGATGGTGTAGAGAAGGAAAAAGTTACTAAAATGTTTCCAGGATATATTTTAGTAGAAATGGTTATGACTGATGAAGCTTGGTTTATTGTCCGTAATACACCAGGTGTCACAGGATTTATTGGATCAAGTGGTAAAGGTGCTAAACCGTTTCCATTAACGCCACAAGAAGTGGATAAAATACTGGGTAGTATGGGTATGAGTCGTTTAGATATTGGTAATGAATTAGCTGTTGGTGATAAAATTAAAGTTACTACTGGAGCATTTGCTAATATGGCTGGTACAGTTAAAGTTATTGATATGGCTAATCAAAAGATAGAAGTAGCTTTAGATTTGTTTGGTCAAGAAACGATTGTTGAAGTAGAATTTAGTGAAATAGAAAAAGTTAGTTAAGGTGTAGATATGAAAGAGAAAATACAATTATTAGAATCATTACTTAATAAAGCTTGTAATAATATTGAATATGCTGTTAATGTAGCATTTGGATCTGATAAGGAAGAGACAATTAAAAATATGAAATCAGCTATTAAGACAACTACCGATTTATTTATTAAGGGTAATATTAATAATCTAGATTTAAGTGTTCGTAATCAAATTTGGAATTATTGGGAAAATATATTAGATAACTATTTGTCGATGTTCCCTGAATATGAATATTCAACTAAAAAAGTGCGTTAAAATATTTACAAATGTTAACTTTTATGTTACTATTAAATGGCTATATTTAATTATATAGATTTAGTGGGAGATTTTAAGCGGATATCATTTGAACCACGGCGAAAAAAATTTTTATAGGAGGTGTTTTTCGTGGCACAATTAGTAAAGAAAATAAAATTACAAATACCTGCAGGGAAAGCGACACCAGCTCCACCAGTTGGAACAGTGTTAGGACCAGCCGGTATTAATTTACAAGAATTTTGTACTAAATATAATGATGCAACTAAAGATAAGATGGGAGATATTTTACCAGTAGAGATTTCTATTATGGATGATAGAAGCTTTACTTTTGTAATTAAAACTCCACCAACAGCATTCTTAATTAAGAAAGTTACGGGAGTTAAGAAAGGTTCAACTAAAGGCAAAAATGAGCCAGTTGGAACGATTACTAAGCAACAATTGAGAGAAATTGCTGAAATTAAGTTACCAGATTTAAATTGTTATACTGTAGAAGAAGCCATGAAGATAGTAGAAGGTACTGCTATTAATATGGGAATTACAGTTGTTGATTAAAAATTAACATAGGTTTGTCCTATGTGGGAGGAATGCCGCTTTCCATCAGAACCACACAAGGAGGTTAAAATGAAAAAAGGAAAAAAATATGTAGAAGCTGCTTCAAAGGTAGAAAAAAGCAAACTTTATACTAAAGAAGAAGCTATTAAATTAGTAAAAGAAACTAGTGTAGCTAAGTTTGATGAATCTGTTGAATTAGTATTAAGATTAAATCTAGATACTAAAAAAGCTGATCAACAATTAAGAGGAGCTACTGTATTACCTAATGGTATTGGTAAAACTAAGAGTGTTTTAGTTATTGCTAAAGGAGAACAAGCTAAAATAGCTAAAGAAGCTGGTGCTGATTATGTTGGTGATATTGACATGATCGAGAAGATTGAAAAAGAAAATTGGTTTGGTTTTGATACTATGATAGCTACTCCAGATATGATGCCTGCTTTAGGTAAAATTGGGCGTGTTTTAGGACCTAGAGGTTTAATGCCAAATCCTAAAACAGGAACGGTTACTATGGACGTTGAAAGGGCTGTTCTTGATGTTAAAAAAGGGCGTGTCGAATACCGAACTGATAGTTATGGTAATGTAGCAGTATCAATTGGTAAAGTATCTTTTGATGAAGCTAAACTATTAGAAAATTTAGAAGCTTTTGTTTCATTAATATTAAAAACAAAACCAGCAGCTGTTAAAGGAAAGTATGTTAAAAATATTTCTATTAGTACAACTATGGGTCCAGGTATTAAGATAGATATTAATAGTTTTGATATTTAGCTTTACAAAATATATAATTTATGTTAAAATGTTAAACGATGTGAGAAGTACCGTAGACAGTAGGTGGTATACCTTAATATCCTACCGAGGACTTAATTTATTTAAGATACTCTAAGTCTCTACGGTTGTAGAGACTTATTTTTATGGTATTACACAAGATAAGGAGGTGTAATATGGCTAATCAAAAAATCTTAGACCAAAAACAGGCTATTATAGATGAGATTGCTAAAAATGTTAAAGAATCTAGTTCATTCATTTTCTTAGAAAATCATGGTTTAACGGTATCTGAGACAATGGAACTTCGTAGAAGTTTAAGAGAAGCTAATTCAGAACTTAAGATTTATAAAAATACTTTGGTAAATAGGGCTTTGAATACATTAGATATTGATATGAGTGCTGAGCTTAATGGACCAAAGGTTGTTGTCTTTGGTAAAGATATGATTGAACCAATTAAAACAGTAAGTGATTTTATTAAAAATCATCCTAATTTAGAGATGAAAATAGGAATAGTAGATGGTGAAGTTACTGATTTAGCTACTTTAAATCAATTAGCGACTATTCCATCAAGAGATGGCTTACTTACTATGTTTGCAAGTGGTCTTATGGGTATTGCTAGAGACTTTGCTATTTGCTTAGACTTGCATGCTAAAAATTTAGAAAAAAATAATTAATATTATAAAGGAGGAATATAAAATGGCAAAATTAAGTGCACAAGAAATTATTGATTCACTAAAAGAAATGACACTTTTAGAGATTAAAGAAGTAGTAGATTTAATGAAAGAAGAATTTGGTGTTGATCCAAGTGCTGTTGCTGTAGCAGCACCAGCTGCTGCTGGAGCTAGTGAAGAAGCAGGACCTAGTACAGTTGATATTGTATTAGCAGAAGTAGGAGCTAATAAAATTAATGTTATTAAATTAATTAAAGAAGTTACTGGATTAGGCTTAGGAGAATCTAAGGCTATTGCTGATAACGGTGGTGTCATTAAAGAACAAGTTGCAGCTGATGAGGCTAATGAAATTAAAGCTAAATTTGAAGAAGCTGGAGCTACTATTGAATTAAAATAATTTGTTTATTTGAGGTTTGAGCCTGTACTATTTTAGTATGGGCTTTAACCGTTTTATATGAATAAATATAGCAAAGAAGTGATTAAATGAGCCATTATTTTGAAAATGATAATAATGTAAAAAGTAAAGAGAAAAAGATTATAGCTGTTATTAATAATGAACGATATACCTTTATGACCGATAATAACGTTTTTGCTAAAAGAAATGTTGATTTAGGTACTAAGATATTATTAGAGAGTATTGATTTAACTACATTACATGGTCATATACTAGACTTTGGTTGTGGTTATGGTCCAATTGGCATTTATTTAGCTAAACATGGACATATAGTAGATATGGTGGATATAAATGATAGAGCTTTAAAATTAGCTAAATGTAATGCTAAATTAAATAATGTTGCTGTCAATATATTTGAAAGTGATATTTATAATAATATTAATAGACAGTATCATTATATTATTACTAACCCACCAATTAGAGTTGGAAAGAAAATATTGCATGAAATTTTATTTGGAGCATATAATTATTTAATTGATGGAGGACATTTAATTTTAGTTATTCATAAAGATCAAGGAGCTAAAACATTAGTTAAAGAGTTGGGTAATTATTATAACGTTAATCTTTTAAATAAGAATAAAGGATTTTGGATAATTGACTGTGAAAAGTAGTTGACTTTTCAATCACAATAGAGTAAAATTATAAATTGGTGACATGTATTATTTTATAGATAATATGTGATTCTAAAAATAGTTTATGGGGTGAAACAGTGGCTTATATAGTTAAAAAATTCGGTGATTATCGAGAGAGAAGAAGTTATGAAAAGACTAAAAATGCAATTGAATTATCTAATCTATTAGAAATTCAAAAAAAGTCATATGATCAATTTATGACAGTGGGAATTAAAGAGGTTTTTGATGATATTTTTCCAGTAGAAAGTTTTACTGGAAATTTAACATTAGAGTTTTCTGATTATTCTTTTGATCAACCTAGATATTCAATTAAAGGATGTAAAGATCGTTATGCAACTTATGCTGCTCCTTTAAGAGTACAAGCTCGTCTTTTTAATCAAGAAACAGGTGAAGTTAAAGAACAGGAAATTTATTTAGGTGATATGCCTATTATGACAGATAGTGGAACATTTATTATTAATGGTGCTGAGCGAGTTATTGTATCACAATTAGTACGTTCACCTAGTGCTTATTTTGGTAGTGAAGTGGACAAGAAGAATGGGAAACATATTATTACTTCACAAGTTATTCCAACGCGTGGTACTTGGCTAGAATATGAAACAGATGCTAGAGATATTATTTATGTACGTATTGATAGGACAAGGAAAGTTCCTATTACAACATTGCTTAGAGCATTAGGTTTATCTAGTGATGCTGATATTATTGATCTTTTTGGTGAAGATGATTATATTATGCGTACTATTGAAAAAGATACTAATAAGAATACTGATGAATCATTAATTGATATTCATTCTAAATTGCGGCCAGGAGAACCATCTACTTTAGATAGTGCTAAGAATCAATTGATATCACGTTTCTTTGATTCATTCCGTTATGACTTAGCGAAAGTAGGACGCTATAAATTTAATCGTAAATTAAATGTAATTGATCGCCTTTTAGGATGTAAATTGGCTGAAACTATTACTTATAATGGCGAAGTAATAGCTGAATCTGGTGATACAGTAACTAAAGATTTATTAGAAAAATTAAAGCCTGTATTTGCAGATGGTTATGGAGTTAGGGAAGCCTTAATTAACGAAGATTTAGATCATTATGGACGAATACAAACAGTTAAAGTTTATTCTAAGAAAAATCCTGATAAAATTGTAACTATTATTGGAAACGATCAAGAAATTGATTTGAAAAGACTTACTATTTCTGATATTTATGCAACAGTATCTTATTATTTGAATTTACATGAAGGAATTGGTCAGTTTGATGAAATTGACCATTTATCTAATCGTCGTGTACGTCAAGTAGGTGAGTTATTACAAAATCAATTTAGAGTTGGTATGAGCAGAATAGAACGTGTTATTAGGGATAGAATGTCAACACAAGATATAACAGAGGTAACTCCTAAAACATTAATTAATATTAGACCACTTACAGCAGCAATTAAAGAGTTTTTTGGTAGTAGTCAATTATCTCAATTTATGGATCAAACTAATCCAGTAGCAGAACTTGCTAATAAGCGACGCTTATCTAGTTTAGGACCAGGTGGTTTATCTAGAGATAGAGCTGGTATGGAAGTACGTGATGTTAATCCATCACATTATGGTCGTCTTTGTCCAATTGAATCTCCAGAAGGTCCTAATATTGGACTTATTACAGCTTTAGCTAGTTATGCTAGAGTAAATGATTATGGTTTTATTATGACACCATATCGTAAAGTTGAAAATGGTCACTTAACTGATGAAATTAAATATATGACAGCTGATGAAGAGTTAGATTATCATATTTCGCAAGCAACAGTTGCCCTAACTGCTGATGATTGTTTTGCAGATGAGAGAGTGCCAGTCAGATATCGTGGAGAAAATATTATTATTGATTCTAAAGATGTTGATTATATTGATGTTTCTAGTCAACAAGTTGTATCTATTACAACAGCTGGTATTCCTTTTTTGGAGCATGATGATGGAAAAAGGGCTTTGATGGGAGCTAATATGCAACGTCAAGCTATTCCTTTATTAAAGGCAGAAGCACCAATAGTAGGAACTGGTATTGAAGCTATTTCAGCTCGCGATTCAGGGGCTGTAGTTATCGCTACTGGTACTGGTGTTGTTGACTATGTTGATTCAAAAAAGATATTAATAAAAACAAAAGCAGGTACTGATACTTATTATTTAAATGGTTTTGATCGAAGTAATGCTGGAACATGTTATCATCAAGTACCAATTGTAAGAGCAGGAGATAAAGTTACTAAAGGTCAAATTATTGCTGATGGTCCAAGTACTGATATGGGAGAGATGGCTTTAGGTAAGAATGTAAGAGTAGCATTCATGAATTTTAATGGATATAATTATGAAGATGCTGTTATTTTAAATGAAAGATTAGTCCGTGATGATGTTTATACATCTATCCATATTCAAGATTATCAAATTGAATGCCGTGATACTAAATTAGGACCAGAAGAATTTACTCGTGATATACCAAATGTTAGTGAAGAATCACGTAAAAATTTGGATGAAAATGGTATTATAGCTATTGGAACCGAAGTAAAAGATGATGATATATTAGTTGGTAAAGTTACACCTAAAGGTATGGCTGAGTTAACTAGTGAAGAAAAATTATTACATGCTATTTTTGGTGAGAAAACACGTGAAGTACGTGATACATCTCTTCGTGTACCACATGGTGGTGGAGGTATTGTTCACGATATTAAAATATTTACTAAAGAAGATACTGATGAGCTACCAGCTGGTGTTTCAAAAATTATTCGTGTTTATATAGCTCAAAAACGTAAAATTACTGTTGGAGATAAAATGGCTGGTCGTCATGGTAATAAGGGTGTTATTTCACTTGTTTTACCTAGTGAGGATATGCCTTATACAGCTGATGGAGAACCAATTGATATTTTACTTAATCCTCTAGGAGTACCAAGTCGTATGAATATTGGACAAATATTAGAGATGCATTTAGGTATTGCAGCTAAAGAATTAGGTATTCATGTGGCTACGCCAGTGTTCTCTGGTGCTAATCGTGAGGAAATTATTGACGCACTAAAAGAAGCTGGTTTAGATGAAGATGGTAAAACAGTTCTTTATGATGGTCGTACAGGTGAACCATTTGATAATCGTATTAGTGTTGGTGTTATGTATATGATTAAACTACATCATATGGTTGATGATAAATTACATGCTAGATCAACAGGACCATATAGTTTAGTAACACAACAACCATTAGGTGGTAAAGCACAATTTGGTGGTCAACGTTTTGGAGAAATGGAAGTTTGGGCTCTTTATGCATATGGAGCTGCCCATGTATTACAAGAAATGATGACTATTAAATCAGATGATGTTGTAGGTCGTGTTAAAGTATATGAGGCTTTAGTTAAAGGTACACCAATTCCAAAGTCTGGTATTCCAGAATCATTCAGAGTATTAATTAAAGAATTTCAAGCATTAGGACTTAGTATTAAAGTACTTAATGAACAAGGTAATTTTGTTGAGTTAAAAGAGCTAGAGGAAAGCGAAAAAGATGAATCTGGTTTTGATAATCATGATAAACAGGTAGATGTTAAAATGGTTAATGATAACAATAGTGATGATGAAATGTTTGAAAAGTATGAGGATAACATGGAAGATGACATTAATGATGAAACTATATATGAAGCTGATAATAGTGGTGAATTTAATGATGTTGAAGAATATGAAGATATGCCAGATGAAGCTTTAATAGAATTAGAAGGAGATGAGCAATAATGGATGTAAATAATTTTGAAGGATTAAAAATTAGTATTGCCTCTCCTGAGGAAATTCGTAGTTGGTCTTATGGAGAAGTTAAAAAAGCTGAGACTATTAATTATCGTACTTTAAAACCAGAACGTGATGGACTATTTTGTGAAAAAATATTTGGACCTACCAAGGATTTTGAATGTTCATGTGGTAAATATAAAAGAGTAAGATATAAAGGTATTATCTGTGACCGATGTGGAGTTGAGGTAACAAGGGCTAAAGTTCGTCGTGAACGAATGGGACATATTGAATTGGCTACTCCTGTATCTCATATTTGGTTCTTTAAGGGTGTACCATCAAGAATGGGTCTTGTATTAGATATGAGTCCAAGAGATTTAGAAGAAGTTCTATACTTTGTATCATATGTAGTATTAGATCCAGGACCAGCACCTTTAGAGAAAAAGCAAACTATTAGTGATAAAGAATATCGTGCTTATTATGAAAAATATGGTAATACTTTTAGAGTTGGTATGGGTGCTGAAGCTATTAAAGAATTATTAACTGAAGTGGATTTACCAAAAGAAGTAGATAGTATAAAAGAAGAGATAAATCAAATTAAAGATTCATCTAGTCAAAAAAGAATTCGTTTGATTAAAAGATTAGATATTCTAAATGCTTTTTTAGAATCTGGTAATCGTCCAGAATGGATGATTATTGATGCACTACCAGTTATTCCACCAGAACTTAGACCTATGATTCAATTAGATGGTGGTCGTTTTGCCACTAGTGATTTAAATGATTTATATAGAAGGGTTATCAATCGTAATAATCGTTTAAAGAAATTGATGGATTTAGGAGCACCTAGTATCATTATTCAAAATGAAAAACGTATGTTACAAGAAGCAGTTGATGCTTTATTTGATAATGGTCGACGTGGACGTAATATTACGGGTGCTGGTAACAGACCATTAAAATCATTATCAAGTATGTTAAAGGGAAAGCAAGGTCGTTTCCGTCAAAATTTACTTGGTAAGCGTGTAGATTATTCAGGTCGTTCAGTTATCGTCGTTGGACCTACTTTAAAAATGTATCAATGTGGTATTCCTAAAGAAATGGCTTTAGAGTTATTTAAACCACATGTTATAAATGGTTTAGTAACTAAAGAGATTGCTAGCAATATTAAAGTAGCTAAAAGAATGATAGAAAATCAAGATGAACGTGTATGGGATGTAGTTGAAGAAAAAATAAAAGAGCATCCAGTAATGTTAAATCGTGCCCCAACACTTCACCGTTTAGGTATTCAAGCTTTTGAACCTAAATTAATTGATGGTCGTAGTATTAGATTGCATCCTCTTGTATGTGCTGCTTTCAATGCTGATTTTGATGGTGACCAGATGGCTGTTCATGTACCAATAACAGAAGAAGCACAAGCTGAAGCTCGTATTCTTATGTTAGGTGCTAATAACATTCTATCACCTAAAGATGGAAAACCAATTGTTACTCCATCACAAGATATGGTTTTAGGAAACTACTACATAACTATTGAAAAAGCTGGGCTTCCAGGAGAAGGACGTGTCTTTAAGGATTCCAATGAAGCAGTTATGGCTTATGAACGTAGAGAGATTACACTTCATACTAGAATAGCTATTCCAGTAAAATCATTTACTCATAAAATATTTCCAGATACCGTTATGGATAAGTATTTAGTTACAACACCAGGAAAAATTTTATTTAATGAGATATTCCCAGATACTTTTCAATATATTAATGAGGGATCTGATGAAAATGTAGAGAAAATTACACCAAGTAAATTTTATATTAATCGTGGGGAGAATATACCAGAGAAGATTAAAGAGATGCCATTAGTAGAGGCTTTTAATAAAAAAATATTAGGAAATTTAATTGCCCAAATATATAAACGTTATCAGACAACTGAAACATCAGTTATGTTGGATAAATTAAAAGATTTAGGTTTTAAGTATTCAACTTTGTCAGGTATTAGTATTGCTATTAGTGATATTAAGGAATCAGTTAAAAAGCCAGAAATTATTGCTGAGAGTCAATCATTAGTAGATCAAGTAAATAAGCAATTTAAACGTGGTTTAATTACTGAAGATGAACGATATAGTCGTGTTATTGAAATTTGGACCAATGCTAAAAAACAAGTTCAAGAAGAATTAGAGGAAATGGTTAAGGCAGATAAAGATAATCCAATATCTATTATGATGGCTTCTAAAGCACGTGGAGATATTAACTCTCATACGCAATTAGTAGGTATGCGTGGATTGTTTAGTAAACCTAATGGGCAATCAGAAGAAATACCTGTTAAATCATCATTTAGTGAGGGGGTTACAATTTCAGAATTCTTCTTATCAACACATGGTGCTCGTAAAGGTGCAGTAGATACAGCCTTAAAAACAGCTGATGCTGGTTATTTAACTAGACGTTTAGTCGATGTAACACAAGATGTTATTGTTAAATCAGATGACTGTGGTACAGAAAATGGGGTAGTAGTAGAAGCCTTCATTAACGAGAAAGATGGTACAATAATTGAGACTTTATATGATAGAATTGTAGGACGATTTACTAGTAAAAAAGTAATTCATCCTGAAACTAAAGAAACAATATGTGAGCGAAACACTTATATAACAGAACAATTAGCTGATAAAATTATTAAAGCTGGTATTACTAAAGTACCAATTAGAACAGTTTTAACATGTCGTGAAGATCATGGTGTTTGTTGTAAATGTTATGGTCGTAACTTAGCAACTGGTACTATTGTTGAAGAGGGAGAGACAGTAGGTATTTTAGCAGCTCAATCAATTGGTGAACCAGGTACACAATTGACCATGAGAACATTCAATACAGGTGGGGTAGCTGGCGATGATATTACTCAAGGTTTGCCTCGTGTTCAGGAATTATTTGAATCACGTAACCCTAAAGGAAAAGCTACTATTTCTGAAATTAATGGTGTAGTTAGCGAAATTGAAGAAGGTAATGGTAATTTTATAGTTCATGTTAAAAATGATGTTGAGACTAAGAAATATACAACTAATTACGGATCTAAATTACGAGTTGAAGTAGGAGATGAAATTACGGCTGGAGATCAAATTACCTTTGGAGCTATTAATCCAAAAGAATTATTAGCTGTAACTGACCCTATAACTACTCAACAATATATTTTACTAGAAATTCAAAAAGTATATCGTTCGCAAGGTGTTGATATTAGTGATAAGCATGTTGAAATAATTGCTAAGCGTATGATATCTAAAATTAGAATTATAAATTCAGGTGATTCTTATTTCTTACCAGGAGTAATGGTTAATTATAATGAATTTACATCATTAAATCAACAATTAATTCTAGATGGTAAAATGCCAGCTAAAGGGGTTCCAGTATTACTTGGAATTACTAAAGCATCACTTGAAACAGATTCATTCTTATCAGCAGCATCATTCCAAGAGACAACTCGTATTTTAACTGATGCAGCTATTCATGGTAAAGTTGATAAATTACAAGGATTGAAAGAAAATGTTATTATTGGTAAATTAATTCCAGCTGGAACTGGTGCTAAAAAATATCGTAAAACTGATTATCAATTAGCACTTGATAATTTAAAAGAAGAACCATTAGAAGCATTAGAACAAGTATATGTTGATTAAGACTACATTGTAGTCTTTTTTTGTCAAATAAAAAAATAATTAGTGTAAAGCATTATTATTTTTTTAATTAATGAGTTAGGTTTTATGCTATATTAAAATTAGGTGATAGATTATGAAAAAAAGATTCTATTTTTCCCTTTTATTATTAATTATTTTAATACCATGTAATATAAAAGGGATTAAAATAGATAATATTGAGATTACAGGCGATTCAATAAAAAAAGTTGGAGAGGAAGTAAAATTAACTTTTAAAATAAATTTTACTGATATGATAACTGATAATAACCATACAGAAGGGATATGGTTTATTGGATTTAGATTAGATTATGATGAAGATGTTCTTGTAGCAAGTAATATAACTTCTCCTCACTTTAATTCTATAATAAGTAATGAGGATAATGAACATTATGTAGTAAGTGAGGTAATAGAGGATAGCAATAATAATAATTATTGTAATTATGGTACCTTATATTGTAATAATTATACAGTAACAATTATTTTCTATATAAAAAATAATAATGTAAATAATACGATGATTGGAATGGATGAAGTAGAAGTTATCTTATTAGATATGGTAGATGATAATAAAGAATATACTTTAGAAGATGCTACTTATATTGATAGTTCAATTAGTAAAAAACATAATATTAGTATACAAACAAATACTGATAGTATAGATACGCAGCCTAAAGACATAACAGGTAGTAATATAAAAAAAGATACTAAAAAAACTATTAATAACGATAATATAGATAAATCTAATAATTCTTTATTAAAGACATTAAGCGTTACTAATTATAATATTGATTTTAATAAAACGGTTAATGATTATACTATATATGTAGATAATGGTATTAATACTCTTGATGTAATAGCTGAAACCGATGATAGTAATGCTATTTATACTATAATAGGAGCTGATGATTTAAAAGCTAATGATAATAAAGTATTAATAGAAGTTACTGCTCATGATGGAACTAAGAATATTTATACTATAAATGTAAAAAGTAAAGAAGAAAATAGTATTTACCTAAAGCGTAAAAATAGGGAAAGAAAAAAGCCAGCAACATCTAAAAAAATAAATAGTAAAACCTTAATATGGATTGGGATAAGTATAATTGGAATGATATTAATTACTATTATTATATATTTTATAATTAAAAAGAAAGACAAAAAAATAGATCAATTTTTAGATAACGTTTAGAGGTGAAATATGAAAAAATATTTATATGATTATATTAATCAAATAGATCAATTATTAAAAGAGAAAAAAATAGATGTAAAATTAATAGATAAACATTTGTTAAAAATCCAATTTTTTCAACATGAGCGACTTATTCATTTGTTGGTAACAATAGCTTATGCTTTATTAGCATTAATTAGTTTAGCTGTATCTACTATATCACCAATGTTTGTATTTGTTGCCTTAATTTTAATTGCTTTTTTGATACCATATGTATTACATTATTTTCATTTAGAAAATGGAGTACAATATTTATATAAACAATATGATATGATGCTAACTTTAACTAAATAATGTTAATAATCTAAAATTCATAAAGTAAATGATACAAAAAAAGATTAAAGGCTATTTTTTATAATATTTATTTTATTTCTTTCCTTATTTTTCAATAGCAAATAGTTATTAATAAAATTACAGTTTACGAAGCAAGTATAATTTAGAAAAAAACTACTTGTTTTTTTTTTTTTTTTTTTTG
>CANQEN010000004.1 GCA_947595045.1 uncultured Bacilli bacterium
TATTTTTATTTCTTAATTCTTGTATTTTTTTGCTAAATTCCATAACTATATTTCTCCTTGACAACTTACTATTTATCGCTCTGTTTACATTTAAAATTATATCATAAATTTACAATTATTCACATTCTTTTAATTTAACTTTTTATGCTATTTTGCATTTTTAAAATCAATTCTACTTCTTCATTCATTTGAAGATAAGCATTTGTTATTATTTGCTCATATTCTTCTATTTTTTTGTTATGTTCTTCTAATTTTTTCTTTTGAAAAAATAAAGGTTTAGTATCTTCTAAAAATCTTATTTGACTTTGATAAAATTTAATTTTATTATCAAGAACTTTTAGATATAATTCAGAATCCTTAATTCCATATATTAAACATAGATCTATTACTTTATTTAATAATTCATTATCTTTGTTCTTTTTACTCATATTATCAACCTCTCTTTTACAAAATTATAACACACATCAGCAAAAAATAATCTTCAAATCAGCAAATTTCTAAATTTTTTGTTATTAATGGGAAAATTAATTATAGGTGATAACTATGATTGATTACACAAAACTAAAAGATATTAGAGAAGATAATGAAATAAGCCAAGAAGAAATGGCAAAGTACTTAAATATTCCTCGTTCAACATATTCAATGTGGGAGATTGGTATCAGTATTATTCCTTTACCTTATTTATGTAAATTGAGTGATTATTTTAATTTTAGTGTAGATTATATTTTAGGACTTACTGACAATAGAAGTAGCAAAAACTTAATTAAGGACTTTGATATTAAGACTTTAGGAAATAATTTGAAAGAAATTAGATTGAAACATGAGTTATCTCAAGAAAATGTTGCTGATATTCTTGGTGTTAAACAACCATGTATCTACAAATATGAAAAAGGACTAATTTGTATTTCAACTTCTAATCTCTACAAGTTTTCTAAAGAGTTCAAAATATCTATGAACGAAATTTGCGGAAAAGGGAAAATAGGAAAATAAAAAGATGAATTTGATCGATTAGATTATCTCTCAAAATCATCTTTATTTTTTGAATTATTTTGAATAATATCAATATCATTTTCATCAAGTATATCTTCATCATATAAATCATCAATGAAGTCATCATACTTATTAGAAGAGAAGAATTTATTTTGTAAAAATTCTATAAATTTTTCCCACAATTCTTTAAAGTAATCAACTATTTTTTGTAATTCTGATACCTTATCTTCTAACTCATCAATAGTTTCATTTGCTTCGTTCAAATCATATTCTAATTCTTCAATTCTATCATCACGAGTTTTTATTTTCTTTTTTAAATTTCTAACTTCGTTAGAGTGTTCTCTTAAATCATCTTCATATTTTTTTAAGACTATATTTATATCATTTGCATTTCTTAAATTAGAAGTAGTGTCATTAGTTTGTTCTATATATTTTTTGATTTTATCTATATTTTCATTAGAAATAGTAAAGTTATTTTTATTAGTGATAGTAGGTTTTAAATTATCAATAATATCATTAATCTCATTAGATTTGTTTTTTAATTCATCTGCTTTATTATTCAGTTCTTTAAGTTGCTTTTTGTATTTTTCTTGTTCTCGTTTGAACTTTTTATATTCATTCATATTAGCAACATTAATATCAACATTTCTTCCTTCTTCTTTTTCTTTAAGAGTGTAGTTTAAATGATAAATTCTATTAAAGGAATTAATACAATATACTCTCATTTTATCTTGAATTTCTTTTAAACTTATTTTATTAAAGACATCAGATTTACCAACTTGTTTCTCCATACCATTTTTCATTCCATCTTTAAAAGGGACACCAACTATATGTAAATGTGGACTTGATTCATCAAAATGAATAGTTGCATTTGCGATCTTAAAATTAGGCACAACTTCTTCTAAATCTGATATTTGCTCTTTAAAGACATCAACCATTTTATGTTTAAATTTATCATTTTTATCAGACCAAAAATCCATATCTCCAAGTTCAATAATTATTTCACAAGCAAGATCTCTTTTGTTATCATTTGAGATATGATTAAAATAATTTTCTATCTGTCTATCATTTCTAGTTTGCTTTTCGTTGTATTTAATTCGTGCATCTTCAAACAAATCTAAATACAAATTTTTAGTATCTTCTACAACAGAAGATGTTCCTTTAATCGTACAAATTAATTCTTTTTCATCATCATATTTTCTCAAATTATGTTTATCAACTTTTGATAATTGTTGATGATTTTGGATTGCATTATTATTAAATGAAGTAGTATTAGTATCATTCGTTTTTGCTGTTCTTCTTGCTCGTTTTGATTTATTTTTGTCATTACCTAAATGTAATGAATAAGATAATTCTTCCTTATCATTCATATTTTATATTCCCCCTTTGTTAGAATAGAGTCCTACTATTTATAGTAGGGTAATTTTGCTATGTCAAAATCTCTAACCCCCTATAGATTTTGACGCAAGCATCAAAATCTGGGGGGCTAAGGTTTAGGCAACCTTAGAATCCACCTGTCTTATTCCGTAATATTTCAAAACTTCGTAATGAAATAAAACTACATAAGACTTCTGATAAAATAATAAGCACTGCTTTTTATTTTATCTTTTAAAATCATTCGTACTTTTACAAACTTTGTAAGTAAAAGTTCTCATAATTTTATCTAAACAATCTATCGCCAATTTCATCAGCATAGCTGACAAAACTTGCCACGATTGTTATAACTTTTTTTAAAAAAAGTTAACAAAAAATTTTTCTTTGATTGATAACTTCAAAACTAAAAATATTATTTTTGTTTTAAAGTTTTTCAATTATTGCTCTTACTTTTGTTAGTCAAGAATCAAGACAAGCAACTATCGTTGTTCTTGACTAACAATTTCATTTTCTATCACATTATCTGGTATTGTTTCAAATACATCTCTAATATTTACTTTTATATCATTAGGATCATTCTTTGTTGCAAGCATTCCCATTGATACCCAGTTCTCATTTCCATTGTTATTATCTTGCAATGGGAATATTCTAATAGGTACTTCGCCATTTTTTAGTGGGAGCATATCTAATTTTTCAGTTTCTTTATAGTATGTTCCTTTATAAAAATTAACCTCATAATATTCATTTAATCTATATAAATGTTGCATAACATTTTTAATAGGTAAGTATTCACTATACCTAACAATCGTGTCAGTACATATACCATTAAAGTTATAAGTAAGTGGTCGTTTTTTATCAATATAACCTTGCTTATACAGTTCTTCAAAATCACTATAAAATGTACTTCTAAAATTAACTTGTTTTACTGCATATTTATTATTTATCATTTCAAGTTCTATATCATCTACATATCTCATAATAATATCTGCTTTAATTTCTCTATCAAGTAAATCCCAGTTTTCATTAAAAGCATAATAAGATATTGGTAATTTAACTTTATTGATAAAGTCCATATCTCTTTTAAGTAATATGTCATCAATAGTAAAGTTTAATTGTTCTGCTTGTTCGTTTTCTAATATTTTTGAATTGATAAGTTCAAGTTGTTCTTCAATTATTTTTGATTCTTCCTTAAATTCTTCTTCAGTAAATAATGAATCGATATATGCCTTTTTAATTCTTTCCTTTTTATTATTTAAGTTCTTTATTTCTTTTTCTAACTGGTCTTTTGGATTATCTATCTTTGATTTTAAGACTGGTAAAAAGAATTCATTAACAACATTATCATATTCTAAAATATCAGCAAGTAATGTTTTTATAGTTTTTTCTATTTCAGTTTCTTTAATATTATTTTTACAATTTTCACACCTATAATAAAAATACCATTTGTCAGATTTTAGTTTATGACTAGCACCACCAGCAAGTATTCTTTCACATTTAGGACATCTTAATTTTTGTAAAAATATGTAAGTTTGTGTTCTCATATAATTCCTTTGATTTTTCTTTTTTTGCACTTGGCAATTTTCCCATAATTCTTTTGATACTATTGGCTCAACAACATTTTCATAATATGTTGGGTGGTTTGTTCTTTTTCCATGAACATAATCGCCTTTATAGACTTCGTTTGTAATAATTCGTAAGATTTTAGTATCTTTCCAATTATCTTTATTTAAAACTTTTTCTTCATTAAATATAGTAGCAATATTAGAGTAAGTTTTACCCTCAAAATACAAATTAAATATTCTAATTACAATATCTTTAGTAAGTGGATCTGGTACTAATAATTTGTTTTCGTGTTTATAACCTAAAGGTGCTTGTGCTGGAATATGACCTTCTTTAATAGCCCCAGAAAGTCCAACTTTAGTTCTCTCGCTTGTTCTTTCAATTTCATTTTGTGAAACAGTGGTAAGTAGTCTTGCAACCATTTTACCACTTGAATTAGTGGTATTGATTTCTTCATTAGCACAATCCAAATAAGCATTGTTTTCATCTAAAAATTTCATAATATTTTCCATATCATAAACACTACGAGTTAATCTATCTAGTTTTAATACAACAATAGTATTGCATTTCTTATTTCTAATATCTTCTTTTAATTCTTCAAATGCTGGTCTATGATTTCCAGTTTTAGCACTTATTCCAGCATCCTTATATACTTTATAAATCTCATAACCCTTATATTCACACATAGCACGAAGTCTTTTTTCTTGTTCTGGTAAACTAAAGCCTTCACGAGCTTGATCTTCTGTACTAACTCTAATATAAAGTCCAGCAATTTTCTTTTCTTCGTTCATTTAATCAAATCCTTTCTATCTTTATCTATCAAAAAAGAGGCGACAAAGACAATAACAATCGTTTTATGTCTTTGACACCTCTAATGGTTATTCATATAAATTGTATTACTTCAACTTTGTTTTATATTAACCCCACAAAACATAAAACTTGTTTCTTGGTTGTTTATTATATAGAGTTTTACCTAAAAGTCAAGACATATAGCCCATTTTAAGCCCAATAGGGCGAGTTTTTACTTGAAATAGTATATTTATACTAATTTTTTAATATATTCTTCTAAATCTGATAATTTAATCTTGTTTGATAGATTTTCAATAAATATCTCATTAGAATAATTAAATGCTAGAAAATTAATACCTTTAATGATAATTCTATGGGGTTCAATGTAGGTTAAATTAGTTTTATCTATCTTACGAATATTACCATTTATAATAGTAGGTGTAGTTTTAGCAAATTCACAGATAAACTCAATTTTCCTTTTTAAAGATTCATCAATAGATATTTCTTCCTTAATAATATTTACCATAGTTCCCATCCTTTCTTTTAAAGTAGGATAGTTTTAAATACAAAAAAACTAATCCATTTTTTGAATTAGTTATCTATCAAAACTCGAAAAGTTCGAGCGTATTTCACTTTGGAGCGGGTGATGGGAATCGGACCCACGTTATCAGCTTGGAAGGCTGGAGTTCTACCATTGAACTACACCCGCATTTCAATTAACAAATACAATTATACATATCTTTTATGAAAATGTCAATACCTAAAAAATAAAACTGTGATTCGTGTTAATTTTCATTTGGAAGTCAGTTTTATAGTTTAAAACTGAAATAATAGATCAGATAATAGGATTAGTGCTACAGATGAATTTATCAAATGGTATAAGCAAAATTATCAAAATAGTAAAAAATTAGTTAAAAATTACTGATATTATTTAATAATAAAAAAAGCAACTATATCATTTATGATTAATTTGTGATATAGTTGTTAAATGGAATTTTTAATAATTATTTTGAGTTAACTTTAGATTTTTCGTAATATTGAGTATTATTCCACTTTGGAGGATAAATATAATTAATTTTATCTTTTTTGGGAATGTAATGTTTTTTGATTTTTGATCTATTAGATTTTAATTCTGGCAATGCTTTTCTACAATATTTATCTAATTCACAAAATATATTTTGACAATCAATTAATTGTAATGGTCTATTAGCAATTCTTCTAAAATCTAAATTAAGTCTTTTAAATTCTTCATCTTGATGTTCAAACATATATCTAATAATATCTTCATTACTCATTTTCCCTTTATCAATAAAACATTTTTTAATTCCTCTAAGTGATCCTGGTCCAGCAATTGTAAATTCATCTTCTTTCCAATTTACTATTTCACTATAATTAATATCTGTTACCAATTGATATGCCATAAAGTTTCCTATTAAAGGATAATTTTTAATTATATTAAAGGCTTCTTCCATAGTTTTACACTTAACTATTTTATCTTGCATTCTATCTTCATTAAACATTTTATTGAGTAAGGCTAAATGGTTATCATGTTTTCTATTATATCCAAATGCTTTATTAGCACAACTGATATAAGCATCATTATATATTTTAATACCATTTGTCATAGCTTCTTCTAATACTTTAGAATATTCTTTTATGTTAAATGTTTTTAGCGTGATATCGTGAAAATTATTTAACAATAATTCCCAAGTATATTCTTTATTAAATAGCTTAAATAATAATATCCTAAATAACATATCTTCATCCTCATATTTTTGACCATTATAAATCACATTTTTTAATAAATATTGACTTACACGATCATTAACTCTATAACTATTACAAAATTTATATTCTTGTAATATTTTATCATCAGTCCATGGAGCAGGTTCGCCATTTATTTTTTTCCAAAATATATTTTGTCTTTCATAAGCAAAATACCAATATAAATCATATACTTCTTGTCTTTTTTTCATATTATTACCTCATACATTTTGGATCTTTTTCTTGGATACATCTTTTTAGAGTTAAGACTTTATTATCACTTTTAGTATAATTGGCAATTATCTTTTGTCCTATACAACCACTTTTACATATAGGATATTGTGAACAATTATGGCAAGAATTATCAGTACTAAATTTTCTAATATTGGTAAAATACTCTGAATTATACATTTCCATTAATGAATTTTCTTTTATATTTCCACTAATACCTAATTTAGTGAAATATTTAATTGAATCACAAGGATATGCTATCCCATCAAAACCAATTATCATTATTTCATCAGCTATGATACAAGGTGTATTTTTAATTCCTAGAATATTCCAAGGAGTACCTAATCTAATTTTATTTTTGTCATTTACATTTAAATAGAAGTTTTTAACTGCTAACAATTCTTCTGTTGATAAATCCATGTCGCTAATTCCTTTACCATGTGGCACAAAGCGCAATAAACTAACTCTATCAAAATAGCTTTTATTTTTAAACGATTCTATAGTTTCAGTTACCACTGATTCCAATTTATAGAGAGAATCTTTTGAAACAGTGTAATGAAATCCTAATCGTGCGTTATTATTTTCAAATACACTATCAAAAAATTCCGTTCTATTATAAATAGAAATATCTTCTTTATTAGATAATGAATCAGCAAGTGAATAAATTATTTTATTTAATCCTAATTTAATTAATTCTCTATATTTATTTAAATTTTCATCAGTTCTATATGCAAAAGTATAAATAATTGATTCCATTCTTAATTTTGAAGTTAATTTAACAAGTTCAGGAAGTTTATCATACATTAAAGGTTCGCCACCTGTAAAAATAATAGTATTAGCACCCATTAGCTTGGCTTCATTTATGATTTTCAATACATCTTTAAAATCTAACTCTTTTAAGTCGCCGATATTATTAGTAGCGTTACTTGAACAATGTTTGCAATTTCTAGAACATTTATTAGTCAATTCTATTTTTAAATCTTTAAGCATAATCTCATCTCATAAAATATTATAACATATAATATTAAATTTTTAAGATAACTAGTTTGCTTTTTTTTATGAAATTTTTATCCAATTTATCTAATTAATTTAAGCCATTTTTAAAGTTATAGCAATATAACAAAAAAATAAGTTCGTTAAAGGAAAATATACTTTATTACATATAAATAGTTAAAATATATCAAAATTATGGTAAAATTATATTAATTAGGGATTTATATTTAAATAAACTAGAGTTGGTGATAATATGCATGTTGTTCATCCTTTAAAACCTATTTATGATAGAAATTCTAAAGTTTTAATTTTAGGTAGTATGCCATCTGTTAAATCACGTGAGTTAGGTTTTTATTATGCTCATCCACAAAATCGTTTTTGGAAAATATTAGCGAAAATATATAATGAACCAATTGCTACGACTATTGAGGCTAGAAAAAATTTCTTATTAAAACACCATATTGCTCTTTTTGATGTTATCCAAAGTTGTGATATAATATCATCGAGTGATAGTAGTATTAAAAATCCTATTCCTAATGATTTTACACCAATTTTAGAAACCGCTAATATTAAAGCTATTTTTACAACAGGGCGTAAAGCTTATCAATTGTATAATAAATATTGTTATTCTAAAACGGGAACAGTAGCTAAAATACTTCCTAGTACTTCACCAGCTAATTGTAGAAAAGGAATAGAAGAAGAATTACTATTAGCTTATAGTCAAATAAAAAAGTATACTGATTAATGAAATGAGGTGAAACGAGTTATACTCGTGAATGATATGGATAAGACAATGAGACGTAGTATTATTTTAGAACATTATCAAAATCCTAAACATAAAGGATTAATTGATGATGATACATATATAAAAGTAAATATGAATAATGAATCATGTATTGATGAAGTAAATGTACAAGTAAAAATAGAAGATAATAAAATAACTGATATTCGTTTTGATGGGGAAGCTTGTGCGATATGTACTAGTTCATCATCCATTATGGTTGATACCTTAATTGGAAAAACGATTGATGAAGCTAAAGAAATTTTAATTAATTATGCTAATATGATTGATGAGAAAGAATATAATCCTGATCTTTTAGAACAGGCTATAGTTTATGATGATATCTATAAACAACCTAATCGTAAAAAATGTGCATTATTACCATGGTGGGGTATAGAGAAAATTTTAGGAGAATTAATTAAAAATGATTGCCACTGATATTAAAATAGCTAAAATAGTTCAATTTGGAAATATTCAATATGAAGATGACAGTATATATCTAGATTTTATTCAGGATTATTTGTGATATGTAATTGTTGTGGATGATAATATTATCGATATTTTTAATCATAAAATATATAAACAGTTACAAATGGTTGATGGAATTATACCTGAAGAATATGTATATAATTTAGGTGATGATTTATATGCATATGAAGTTTATAGTACTGTAGCTTTTAATGTAAATGCAGATATATGGAAAATTTAAAAATTTTTGCTGAAGCAATTTATGAGTGGTACCAAAAATTAGCTAGTAATGATAAAGTTATTTTCTTTGATCAAGAAAATAATAGGTCTTTTAAATAAAAAAAATTAAAACATAATAATTTATCTGATAACAAAGTATTACTTTATCCTAAAAAAGATGAGAAATAGTATTAATTTTAATAAATTTCTTTTTATTTTAGGGAATTTTTAGTATAATGAAATAGGTGATAACATGGACATAGTTGGGATAAGTACTGAAAAAGTAGAACAAATATCACGTATTAAACAAGAACCTGATTGGATGTGTTCTTTTAGAAAACAGGCGTATGCTAAATTTTGCAGTATTGCTCAACCTCTTTTTGGTCCAGAATTAACAATTGATTTTGATAAAATTACTTATTATAAGCCAAGAGTTAGTAAAAAAGTAGAAAAAGATTGGCAAAAAATACCTGAAGATGTTCGAACTACTTTTGATAAGTTAGGACTACCAGATGCTGAGCGGAAATATTTAGCGGGTATTGGTGCTCAATATGAGAGTGAAGCTGTTTATCATAATATGATTAAAGAATTAGAAGATAAACATATTATTTTTTGTGATACTGATACAGCTTTAAAGAAATATCCGGAAATATTTAAGAAATATTTCAATAAGTTAGTTAAATATGATGAAAATAAATATACTGCTTTAAATGGTGCGGTTTGGAGTGGGGGAACTTTTATTTATGTTCCACCGCATACTAAAATTGATCGACCATTGCAGAGTTATTTTCGAATGAATAGTGAAAATATGGGACAATTTGAGCGTACATTGATTATTGTTGATGATGATAGTGAATTACATTATATGGAAGGGTGTACAGCTCCAACTTATTCTACGGATTCACTTCACGCTGCAGTGGTAGAAATTTATGTTGGTAAAAATGCTAAATGTCGATATACAACTATTCAGAATTGGTCGGATAATGTTTATAATTTAGTTACTAAAAGAGCTATTGTTGATGAAAATGGATTAATGGAATGGATTGATGGTAATATCGGTTCTAGTGTAAATATGAAATATCCTTCTTGTATTCTATCTGGAACTGGTGCGAATGGTAAATGTATTTCTATAGCTGTAGCTAATAAAAATCAAATTCAAGATACTGGGGCTAAAATGATACATTTGGCTCCTTATACAACGAGTGATATTATCAGTAAATCGATAGCAGCTAATGGTGGAGAGGCTGATTATCGAGGCACAGTGAGAATTAATAAAGGTGCTCATCATTCGGTAAGCCATATTAAGTGTGATACCATTATTATTGATAAAATCTCTAAAAGTGATACTATTCCTAAAAATATAGTTGAAAATTCAACTTCTACTTTAAATCATGAAGCAACGGTGGCTAAAATCAGTCCTGATAAATTATTCTATCTTATGACTAGGGGAATAAGTGAAGAACGTGCTAAAGAATTAATTATTATGGGATTCATTGATCGCTTTCGCGAAGAATTACCAATGGAATATGCCGTTGAATTAAATGCTCTATTAAAAAATTATTTTTAATATGAAAAATAGTAATATGCATAAGTATATTGCTATTTTTTTAATTTCAACTAATAAAATTTTGTAATTTGATTATTAAAATTATGTAGAAATTAAAAAATAGTTTTTTGCATGCTAAACTAGAAAATGTTATTATGCAAGTGAAAGGAGGAATCAATATGCTTAATCAAGCAGTATTAGTTGGAAGAATTGTTCGTGATCCTGAATTAAAAGAAACAGAAAACGGTAACAAATTAGCAAAAATTACCTTAGCTGTTCCTCGTTCATTTAAAAATTCAGATGGAGAATATGAAACAGACTTCATTTCCTGCGTATTATGGAAAGGAGTTGCTGAGAGCACTGTAGAATATTGTAAACATGGCGATTTAGTAGGCGTTAAGGGTCGTATTCAAACTAGGACCGTTGAATTAGAAGAAAATGAAAAAAAGCAATTAGTTGAAGTAGTAGCTGAAAAGGTTACTTTCTTATCCAGCAAGTCAAGAGAAAAGGATACTGATTAAATATTCTTTTTTCTATAATTATTTCAATTATAAAAGACAACTTTTCTTTTTTATTGGGGTATGATACAATGATAATATAATAATAAAAATATTATATATTTATTAAAAAAGGAAAGAGAGTAGAGATATGACCATATTGGATGTAATTAATAAAAAGAAAAAAAAGCAAAAATTAAGTAAAGATGAAATTGTATTTTTTATTGATGGTATGTTAGATGGAAGTATTGCTGATTATCAAATTAGTGCTTTATTAATGGCTATTGTTTTAAATGGTATGGACTTAGAAGAAACTATTAATTTAACCGATGCGATGATTAATAGTGGCATTGTTATAAATTTGAGTTCCATAGATGGTGTAATTGTTGATAAGCATTCTACTGGTGGAGTAGGAGATAAGGTGACATTAATATTGGCTCCTTTATTAGCTTCACTTGGTATTAAAATTGCTAAAATGAGTGGTCGTGGATTGGGACATACGGGTGGAACTATAGATAAATTAGAATCTATACCTGGATATAAAGTAGAGATGAATCAAGCAGACTTTATTAAGCAAGTAAATGATATAAATATATCGGTTATTAGTCAATCTCCTGAACTAGTTCCAGCCGATAAAAGACTATATGCTTTAAGAGATGTAACTGGTACAGTTGATTCAATACCTTTGATTGCATCTAGTATTATGTCAAAAAAAATAGCTAGTGGGGCTGATTTAATTGTTATTGATGTTAAAGTTGGTAATGGTGCTCTTTTGAATACTTTGGAAGAGGCGAAAGAATTGGCTAAAACAATGGTATATATTGGTAAACATTATAATAAAATAGTTATCTGTGAATTAACGGATATGAGTGTCCCATTAGGATATGCTATTGGTAATTCTTTAGAAGTGAAAGAGGCAATTAATACCCTACAAGGAATTGGGCCAGATGATGTTATGGAATTAATTATATCTACAGCTTCAATGATTGTTGGTGCTGTTAAAAATGTAGGTATAGAAGAGGCTGAACAACTTTGTTTTAAACAGATTAATAATGGAGAAGCATATCAAAAATTTGTGGAATGGATTAAAGCACAAGGTGGTAATTTGGATAAGCTAGAAGTGTCAGAACACAGTGTTTCTGTTTATAGTGATAAAGCAGGATATATTAGTGGTATTAATACAATGCAATTAGGGGAAATTGCGCGATTATTAGGAGCTGGTCGATTAAAACAAACTGATAAGATTGATTATAAAGTTGGGTTAGTTCTTAATCATAAAATTGGTGATTATGTTGATGTTAATGATGAATTAGTTAAAATTTATTTAGGTGACAAAGATGTTAAGTTAAGTGCTGTTTTAGCTTGTTTTGAGATTAGTGATACTTATCCTAAAAAACTACCTTTAGTATATGATGTTATCAATTAATGTAAAATTTTTGTCAATTTAACACGTACTTATTGAACTAATAAATAAAATATATTATTATCATAATAGGGAGCGTGATTAAAATGATTTATCCATCGATTGATAAGTTATTACAAAAAGTTGGGTCTAAGTATTTATTAGTTAATATTGTAGCTAAACGCGCTAAGGAAATGGATGAAACAGAATATTATCAAATGAACGAGAGTGAATATGTCTCATCTAAATCTATTGGTAAAGCGTTAGAAGAAATAGCAAAAGATCTTATTATATTAGGTTCAGATGAAAAATAAAATAGTAAATAAGATTAAAGAAGTATTAGCTAGATTATGGTTTGTAATTAATAAACCTATGGTAGGTGTGTTGCCTGGACAAATTGCCTTTTTTTTAGTTCTATCTATTTTTCCTATCCTAATTTTAATTGGTTTAATAGGTTCGACATTTGATATTTCCATAGGAACTATATTAGACTTTTTTAAAGGTGCTTTGCCTAAAGAAATAATTGAATTGTTAGCTAATTTTCTTGATGGTAAAGGTTTTGATACTAATATTGGTTTTTCAATGATTTCAGGATTCTTAATTGCTAGTAATGGAGCTCATTCTATTATTATGGCTTCTAATACTTTATATGGTTTTCCTAATGATAGCTATATTAAAAGAAGAATTAAAGCTTTATTTATTATAATACTATTAATGCTATTGTTCTTTTTAACTTTCTTTGTATTAGCATTTGGAAATATTATACTTAAAATAATATTTGAAGTATTGGATATGAGTGATTATTTATCATTAATATATCATTTATTTATATATTTCAAATGGCCTGTTGTTATGTTTTTTATGTTTTTTGTTATTAAGCTTATTTATACTATTGCGCCAGATTGGAATGTATTAAGTCAGCAAACAACTAGAGGGGCATGGTTTACTACAATAGGGTGGATAGTAGCAACCTTTATATATTCTTGCTATGTTAATTATTTTACATCATATGATATTTTTTACGGTAGTTTATCTAGTATTGTTGTTATGATGATTTGGATTTATGTTTTGTCTTATATATTAGTAGTAGGGATTGCTATTAATGTGAGTGATTATGAGATCAATCATAGAGATTGATCTTTTAATAAATATATTAAAGGAGGAATAAAATGACACCACATATTGAAGCTCAAAAGGGTGAGATTGCCCCAACAGTAATAATGCCGGGTGATCCATTAAGAGCAAAATATATTGCTGAAAATTATTTGGAGAATGTTAAGTTAGTTAGTAAGGTTAGAAATATTTATGCTTATACTGGCGTTTATAAAGGTCATACAATTACAGTAATGGCATCTGGAATGGGAATTCCAAGTATAGGGATTTACTCTTATGAGTTATATCATGAGTATAATGTTCAAAATATTATTAGAGTTGGCTCATGTGGTACTTATACAAAAGATTTAAATTTATATGATGTGGTATTAGTTAATTCATGCTACTCAGAATCAAGTTATTTAAAAGTTCAAAGTAATCTTGATGATAATGAATTAAAGTCATCTCAAGATCTTAATTTATATATTACCCAAGCTGCAGATAAAAATAACATACCTCTTACAATTACTAAAGCATATTGTACTGATGTATTTTATAAAAAGGAAGATAATTATGAAGAAATTAAAGATAAATATGGTTGTTTAGTTTGTGAAATGGAATCATTTGGGTTATTTGCCAATGCTAAACTATTAAATAAACGTGCTACTTGTCTTTTAACAGTATCTGATAGCCTAATTACAAAAGAAGAAACAACAAGTGAGGAACGTGAAAAATCATTTAACAATATGATAAAATTAGCACTTGAAACAGCAATATTATTATAAAAAGATAGTAATAAATATCAGAAATGGTTAATAATAGAAGTAGGTGATATGATGAACTATCAAAAGATAAAAACTGATTTTTATAATTTGCATATGATACAGACAGATAAATTTAAAACTATATCTATTAAAGTTAATTTAAAACGTAAAATCAAAAAAGATGAAATTACGAAAAGTAATATGTTAATTAATGTATTATTTGATTCAACTGCAAAATATAGCAATAAACGTTTATTAGAAATTGAGACAGAAGAATTATATGGATTGAAATATCGTGGATCAAATTATCAATCTGGTATATATACTGTTATGAGTTTTGATATAGTGTTGTTAATGGAGAAATATACAGAACCTGGTATGATAGAAAAATCATTAGCATTTTTATCAGAAATTATATTTAATCCTAATATCAAAGATAATGGATTTGAAGAAACTAGTTTTAAAATGGCTTATCAATTAATGGACGATTATATTAGTTCATTGGAAGAAAATACACCATTATATAGTCAAATCAGAATGTTAGAGGATATGAATGATAAAGCCGTTTTTGCTTATCGAAGTTCAGGATATAAGGACGATTTAAATAATATTAATCGCTTTAATCTGTATCAGTATTATTTAGATATTTTAGCTAATGCTATGGTAGATATTTTTGTAATTGGTAATTTTGATACAGAAAAAATGCAAAAGACTATTTTAAAATATTTACCATTTAAATCTAAGCCAGCATTTAATGAATCACATTTTATATCTTATAATAGTATACATAGTACCGTGCAAGAATATATAGAGCATAAAAATATTAATCAGAGTCGATTAGTTATGGGAGCTTTGCTCAAAGATGCTAGTGATTTTGAATTACGATATGTATTTATGATTTATAATTATATTTTAGGAGGTAGTCCTGATTCTAAGTTATTTAAGCATGTTAGAGAAAAAGAATCGTTGTGTTATAATATTTCATCGACACATCAACCATTGGTTAGTTTATTAATTATTCAAGCTGGCATTAATAAAGACCAATATAGAAAAGCAGTAAATTTAATTAAACAAGAACTAGAAAGTATGAAAAAGGGAGAATTTTTAGAAGAAGATTTAATTAAAGCAAAGTCAACTTATATTAATTCACTATACGAATTACAGGATAATGAAGATAGTATTATATCTTTGTATAGTGGTATTGAATATTTAAACTCTGATGATATTGATACTAGAATTAATAAAATTCAAAAAGTATCATTAGAAGATGTTAGGAAGTTAGCTAATAAGATATACTTAGATACGATATATCTATTAGAGGGGAATGATTAAATGATAAAAAGAACTTTTACTAACTTAGACATAGATTTATATGAAGAAAAAATAGATAATGGTTTATCAATTTATGTTGTTCCAATGACTAAGGTTAATAATATATATGCTACCTTCACTACTAATTATGGTAATATGCAAAATGAATTTATCCCAATTGGTAAAAATGATTATATTAAAGTACCTATGGGAGTAGCTCATTTTTTAGAGCATAAAGTTTTTGAGAGTGCTGATGGTAGTGATCCTTTTTCATTCTATACAGAAAATGGTGCAGATGCTAACGCTAATACGTCTAATTACCGTACTACTTATCTGTTTTCTGGTGCCAGTAAATTTAATGAAAATTTAGAATATTTATTAGATTTTGTTCAAAGTCCATATTTTACAGATGAAAATGTTGAAAAAGAAAAAGGAATTATTGAACAAGAAATTAATTTATATGCTGATATTCCTTATTGGAAAGTGTATAATCGTATTATTTTTAATTCATTTGTTAATAATCCTATTCGATATCCAATTGAAGGTACTAAAGAAAGTATTTCAAATATTAATAAAGAAATACTTTATGATGCTTATAATACCTTTTATCATCCATCTAATATGTTCTTAATTGTAGTTGGCAATGTTAAAGTAGAAGATGTTATTGATTTAGTTAAAAAGAATCAAGAAAATAAAACATTTTTAAAGCCATATAATATTAAAACTAAACTAATAAAAGAACCTGATGAAGTATATAAACCACTTGATATTATTGAAGCTGATGTTATTATACCTAAAGCAGCTATTTCATATAAACTTAATATTAGGGATATGGATTTTGAAAAGATATATCAATATTTGCTAATATTTTTAAGCATTAAGTTAGGACCAACATCAAAATTAAATAATGAATTAAGAAACGAAGGACTTATTTCTAATGCAATAGACTATGATATTGTATATACAGATACCCATATTTTGTATTTTATTAGTATTGAAAGTTATGAACCAGAGAAAGTATTAGATAGAATTAAACAAGAGATGAATGATAGAAATATTTTAGAACCAACTTTTTTGCGAAAGAAAAAAGTGTTAAAAAGTTCTAAAGTTTTTAGAAGTGATGATATCTTTGCTATTAGTTCTAAAATTAATCAAGATTTAATTCAATATGGTAAAATACGTACTGATATAATTCCTTATATTGACTCATTAAATTATAATGAATTTCAAAAGTTGCTTAATCAGCTAGATTTTAACAACACTGCTCAAGTAATTTTAAAAAATCATTTGCATTCTAATAAATAGTATGGTATATTAATATATAGTTAAGGAGGAACTTATGCAAGTTGTATTAATAATTATTTCTGTTCTATTAATTGCAATTGTATTATTACAAAGTGGTAAAGCTGAAAATGCTTCTGATATTATTAGTGGTGGCAATAGTGATTTATTTAGTAATCGAAAAGAAAGAGGTGGTGAATTATTCATCACTAGACTAACTTTTTGTTTAGGGGTCTTATTCTTTGTTATATGTATTATTATGTAAAAGACGATTTGAGTCTTTTTTTTGATTTTAGATTATGGTAAAATATTATATTAGTAATAGTTTTATAGTAGCGATGAAATATAGGAGGTTTTAATGAAAAATAATGTTTTACCAGCTGATACTTTTGTTGTGGTCAATAAAACAGTATTACAGGAAGATCGAAAATTATTAATAAGTTTATATCAACCTTTGATTGGCTCAACGGCTATTAGTCTTTATTATACTCTCTGGACTTATTTAGATCAATTTGAAATGATGTCTAATGAGTATACTCATACAACTTTGTTAAATAATATGATGATTACTATCAATGAAATGAATGATGCTAGAGTAAAACTGGAGGCCATTGGTTTGATTAAAACATATGTTAGAGAGGATAGTATAACTAATTTTGTTTATGAATTGTATTCTCCATTAAGTGCTAAAGAATTTTTGACAAATCCTGTTTTGAATATAGCTTTAAAAAATGCTGTTGGTATAACGGAATTTGAACGAATTGTTGAATATTTTAAATTACCAAATATTAATTTAAAAAAATATAATGATATAACACATAAATTTAGTGATATTTTTCTTTGGAATGAATCGCATGATCGTAGTATAGATGTGCTAAATTTACGTAATAAAAATAAAGGTAAAATAACTATTATATCTAAGATTGATTTAGCAACTATTTTTAATTTAATTCCTGATGATATTTTAAATCATAAGAGTATTACTCGTGATATGAGAGATTATATTACTAAAATTGCTTATATTTATAATTATGATAATGAAGCAATGGTAGAATTAATTCGCAATTCTATTACTGATAAACATACTGTTGATAAAAAAAGATTACGAGATAATGCTGATAAGTATTATCAATTTGATCATATGGGTAAATTACCTAGTTTGATATATCGTAATCAACCTGAATATTTAAGAAGTAATAAACAGGGTATGACTAAAAAGATGCAGATGATTCATATATTTGAGACGACTAGTCCTTATGATTTTATATCTAGTAAATATAGAACGGGTAATCCCACTCAAAATGATTTAAAAATTATTGCTTATTTATTGCTTGATTTGGATTTAAAACCAGGTGTGGTTAATGTATTAGTGGATTATGTATTAAAAATTAATAATAACAAATTAATTAAATCTTTTGTTGATACTATTGCTGGTCAATGGAAAAAGAATAATATTGAAACGGTTGAAGATGCTATGGGTATTGCCGAGACTGAGTACAAGAAAAGAAATAATAGGGATAAAAAACAAATAGGTAATAAAAAACAAGAATTAAAACCTAATTGGTTTAATCAAGATATTAAATCAAATGAAGCTAGTGATGACGAAATTCGGGAATTAGAAGCTATGTTAGCAGGAAAGTAAGTGGTAGATTGAAAAATGCATTAGATGAATTAAACAGTATGAAAAATGTTAAAATAGATTTAAAAAAAGAATATAAAAAAGCATTAACTAATTTATCATTTCAAGAATTAGTAAAAAAACTTAAATTGAATGATGAAGTATTGATGAATTATACATCTCGTTTAGAAGAATGCGCTACAGAATGGGGACATTGTAAAAATTGTAAATCTATTTTAGAGTGTAATAATCGAATGAGAGGGCATGTATTATTACCTAAAGTTGATAAAAATAGTTTGAATTTTTATTATAAACCATGTAATAAAAAGAAAAAAATTGATAAAGAGACTAATTTTTTTAAAAATATAAATTATTTTAATACACCTGATTATTTAAAAGAAGCAAGTATTGCTAATATTTATAAAAGAGATAAAAATAGATTCCCAGCTATTTTATGGATTAATGAATTTAAAAATACTTATTTTAATAATCAAAAACAAAAAGGTCTTTATTTGCATGGTAATTTTGGTTGTGGTAAAACTTATTTTATAGCAGCTTTATTTAATGATTTAGCTAAAGATGGAATTGAGTGTGCAATTGTTTTTTGGCCTGATTTTATAAGACAAGCATTTTATTCTGATTTTAAAGAGAAATATGAATGTATAAAATCAGTACCTCTTTTATTGATTGATGATATTGGAGCAGAGAACGTAACAGCATGGAATCGTGATGAAATATTGTGCCCTTTATTACAATATAGAATGGAGGCTAATTTAGTTACTTTTTTTACTTCTAATTTTAATTTAGATGAATTAAAAGAACATTTATCAATTAGTAAAAATGGAGTTGAAGAAGTTAAAGCAGAGAGAATAATCGCTAGAATAAAACAGTTATCATCACCATTAGAAATGATTAGTAAAAATTTAAGAAATTGATATGATTATTTGAATAAAAAACAATTAATTATATTTATATATTCACATTTTTTATAAAATATGTTAAAATTAATTTATAAAAAGTTTTGATTGAGACATGGTTTATTATGTACCTAGATAGAGAGCTAAGGATGATGGAATCTTAGTTAGGAAATTAATAGATTACTACTCATGAACTGAATTTGAAAAAATATCCGGTTAATATCCGTTATCTGATGAGTAATAAGGTAGGATGGTACCGCGTTTATACGCTCCTTTAATAAGGGGCTTTTATTTATGGGGTAAATATATGAGTTCAAATAATAAAAGCATATTAAAATATTTTACTAATAATGCGTTAGACATTTAATGCGTTAGACATTTACATTTTTTTAAGAGATTATTATGGAATATCGGAGTCATATTTTAATGGCAATAAAATAACTCATAAAGATATAAAAATTTTATTTCCTGATTTAAAACGAATTGATTTTGATATGACATTAAAAGAAAGGGATTTGTTATGCCGTGGAGAGATTATTATGGTTAAAGATTCATTTGGTAATTGTGCTCCATATTCTAAACCTATTCATATGTCATACGATGCTGATAATGATTTTATTGCTAGAGTAATAAATACAATTATTCAATATCAAGAAGAAGAAAATGAGTGTTGTATCGTTATTCCAAGAAACGATATTCTAAATGTTGATTTTAATCCAATAGAAGAAAAATTTTTTACTGTTGATTTTGAAAAATTAGAGGGTGTTAATACTGGAACTTTAAATGATTTGTTAAATGATATAACTTTGTTATCGAAAAAATTTGATTTTATTTTTATAACTGTTGAAAAACAAAATGGTGTTTCTCTTTTTATTGATGGAGAATCTAAATATAATTGTACATTGAACAATGTAAAGCTGATTTTAATAGAAGAAAAAATATTATTTAATAAACCTAATCCAAAATTTAATTCAGTTGATGAAGATGAATATTATCCAGATGTATATAGTTTGGAAGATTTGAAACTTTATGAATTGTTAAACTTACTTGATAAGTATAAAAGCAAGGATAAAGTATTGTACTGGCGTATTAGACATGAAATAACAAGACGTAAAAGTAAGAATAATAAGAAGAAAAAAAAGAAAAAATTTGAATTAAGAAAGGGAGATTTTGATGATTAATATAAAAGAAAATGCAAGATTAAATATTTTGAACCATTCATGTGCTCATTTAATGGCTCAGGCTATTAAACATTTATACTCGAATGCTAAATTTTGGGTAGGACCTGTTATAGAAGATGGTTTTTATTATGATATTGATTTAGGTGATGAAGTAATAAAAGAAGAGGATTTACCTAAAATTGAAAAAGAAATGAAAAAAATAGCTAAAGATGGCAAAAAAATTATTCGTCATGAACTTAGTAAAGAAGAAGCTTTAGATATGTTTAAAGATGATCCATATAAAATTGATTTAATAAATAGAATGGATGAAAATGATACCATAATATCTTGTTATACTCAAGGTGATTTTACTGATCTTTGTCGAGGCCCTCATGTTGATACTGTTAAATTGTTAAAACATTTTAAACTGTTAAAAATAAGTGGGGCTTATTGGAAGGGCGATGCTAATAATAAAATGCTTCAAAGAATATATGGTATTTGTTTTGAAAATGAAGCAGATTTAGAGGCCCATCTACAAGAATTAGAAGAAGCTAAAATGCGTGATCATCGAAAACTAGGTAAAGAATTAGAGTTATTTATGTCAGATGATTTAGTAGGACGTGGTTTACCTATGTTTTTGCCTAAAGGATATATTGTATGGCAAGAATTAGAAAATTATATAAAAAATAAAGAAAGGCAATTAGGGTATCAACATGTTATGACACCTTGTGTTGGAAATGTAGAATTATATAAGACGAGTGGGCATTGGGATCATTATAAAGATAATATGTTTCCAGCTATGGAAGTTGATGGTGAAGCATTTGTTTTAAGGCCAATGAATTGTCCACATCATATGATGATATATGCTAATAAATTGCATTCATATAAAGATTTGCCAATTAGAATAGGAGAAATAGCTCATGATTTTAGGTATGAAGCTAGTGGTGCTATAAAAGGAATTGAGCGTGGTCGCCATTTTTGTCAAAATGATGCTCATTTATTTGTTACACCAGAACAAATTAAGGATGAATTTAAAAATGTTGTAGATTTGATATTTGATGTATATAAAGATTTTAATATTATTGATTATCGTTTGGTGTTATCATTGCGTGATCCTGATGATAAAGAAAAATATCATCCTGATGATGCAATGTGGGATAAAGCCGAAAATGAGTTACGTGAAGTTTTAAATGATTTAGGAATGGAATATACAGAAGAAATTGGTGAGGCTGCTTTCTATGGACCAAAATTAGATGTAAATGTTAAGCCAGCAGTAGGAAATGAATATACTTTATCAACGTGTCAATTAGATTTTTGTTTGCCGGCAAAATTTGATTTAAAATATGTTGACTCTGATGGTATAAAAAAGACACCAGTTGTATTACATCGAGCTATTTTAGGGTCACTTGATCGTTTTATGGCTTATATAATTGAGGAAACAAAAGGCAACTTACCTCTTTGGTTAGCACCAGTTCAAGTAAATATTATTCCTGTTAATAATGAATATCATTTAGAGTATGCTACTGCTATAAAAACATTATTAGAACAAAATAATATTAGAGTAGAACTTGATGATCGAGATGAAAAATTAAGTTATAAAATGCGTGAAAGTCAAACTAAAAAAATACCATTTACTTTAATTTTAGGTGATAGAGAAAAAGAAAATAATGAGATAAGTTATCGAATACATGGTAGTAGAGATACTATTAATCTTGATAGACAAGCCTTTATTGATATGTTAAATAATAAAATAATAAAAAAAGAATTTTAATTGATTGTATTTAAAATTCTTTTTCTTGTTTTATTTTTGCATATTTTGATAATTTATAGTATAATGATCTTAGTGGTAATAAAGATAGGAGGTCTTTATGGAAACAGGTAAGACAAGAGAACCAATTAATTTTGCTTCATTATTTATATCTGTAATAGCACTTATTTTAGGTATAGTATTATTAGTTAATAGTTCAGATAGTATTTTTAAAATAATTGGTTATATGACTAGTGGTATATTGTTAATATTAGGTCTTATTAAGATAATTATTTATTTTAAAAGGAGAGAATCATTTGGTGATATAGCTTCTGGTATATTATGGATGATATTAGGAGGATTAATTTATTTATTTCCCCAATCTGTTTCTATAGGACTTAGTATTATGATTGGTGGTTTAGTTTTATTTAATGGTATAAATCGTCTTATTCTAGGTATTGTTGTACGCAGTATTGATAATAATGGATCTAAGGTTTTTATTATTGATTCTATATTATTAATTATAGTTGGATTTATTATTATTACACAGCGATTTCTAAATTTAATAGGCTTATTTTTAATTATATATGCCATATCTGAATTAGTAAGTTATATTTACTATACAACACAACATAAAGATTATTCAGAAGTTTTAAATAAAAAAGTATCAAAAGAAGTAAAAAAAGCAGAAGCTAAAGATGCTGTTATTGAAGAATAAAAAAAGATTATTTAGCTGAAGTTGTCAATAAAAAGTATACACTTTTATCTTACAATTTCATATTTATATATAATCTTTTTTTATTCTTGTATTTTAATAGTTGGAACTGAGTCGTCTAATGAACTAGCATTGTATGTTGGTTCTGTTCCTTTAATATAGTAAAACATAGTAGCATTTTTAGTATTAGTATCAGCAATATGACCGGTGATAGGGTCTACTAATGTACCTACTACATTATTAGGTAAAGTATACCAACCATCATCATCTTTATCTGCCATATAAGCTTCAGCTACATCACGCCAGATATATTTAATAGCTTTACCATCACTTACATCACTATCTCGATTATCATCATAGCCACTCCAAATCCCAATAACAATATCTTTATTGTAACCAAAAATTAAATGATCGGTATCAGTAGTACCTGTTTTAATTGCATACTTATGAGTTAGAGAACTAGTTAAATCATAGCAAGTAGGATAATTGTAATCAATAAAATTATAATTATAGGTACTAGTTAATAGTTCATTCATAATGTAAACTATACTTTTATTTAGCACATTTTCAGTATCATCTTTGTTTTCATATAAGATATTACCATTCATATCTTCAACTTTTTTTATCAATTTAGGCGTTACTTTATTACCTTCATTAGCAAAAGCAGCATAAGCTCTAGTCATTTCTGTTAAACCAATTTCTTCACTGCCTAATGCTAATGATGGTATGGCACTTAAATGAGTATCAATACCCACTCTTTTAGCCATATCAACTAGGGATTCTTCACCTAAAAATAAATGTGTTTTAACGGCATAAATATTATCGCTATAAGCAATAGCAGCAGCCATAGATATCTCTTTATCAGCATATTTATTACTATAATTAGTTGGACTATAAGTTTTATTTTCTGAGAAGACAAAAGTTGTTTTTTCACTAGTAAATGTCGATGAAGCTGTAAAACCATTTTCCAAGGCCGAGTAATATAAAAAGGGTTTCAAAGTAGAACCAACTTGTCGCTTCATTTGAGTGGCTCTGTTATATTGACTTTTAGAATAATCTTTACCACCAGTTAAAGCCAAAATGTGGCCGGTATTAGGATCCATAACAATAGAAGCTACCTCAATATCTTCGTTTTCAACATTATTTTTAATAGCTTCTTCTAGTGACTTTTGAACATTTGTATCAAGATAAGTGTATATTTTTAATCCTCCTGTTTCTAAAAAGGAGTTAGGAATATTATCAATTTCATTCAATTCTTCTAATACAGCATCTTCATAATACATAACTGTATTATTGCTATTTTCATTTAAGGCTCCATGATAAGTTAATTCTACATTAAGTGCTTCTTCCATTTCATTTTCACTGATAAATTTGTTATTAACCATAGCTTCTAAGATTAGCTTTTGTCTTTTTTTTGCATTTTTGGGATTAGCAATTGGCGAATAGTTAGATGGTGATTTAGGAATACCAGCTAAAATACTTGCTTCAGCTAAAGTTAATTCACTAGCACTTTTATTAAAATAATAATGACTAGCATTTTCAATGCCATATATTCCTCCATAATTAATTGTGTTTAAATATGATTCTAATATTTTATCTTTAGAGTATTGAGATTCTAACTGTATAGTTAACCAAGCTTCCTTAATTTTTCTTTTCCATGTCTTATCAAAATCAAGAAATAAATTTTTAGCTAATTGCTGCGTAATAGTCGATGCTCCTTGGAGTGTTTTTCTGTTAGTAATATTAACATATAGTGATTTTAAAATACGTGGATAGTCAAAACCACTATGATGATAGAAGTTTTTATCTTCAATAGCTAAAGTAGCATTAATTAAGTTAGGTGAAATATCATCTAAATTATCCCATTTATTATTTAAATCTTCAACTAAAGTATCATTAATATCATAGATATAATATTGATTAGCACTATCAATTGATAATTTAGTATTGTATTTAGCATATAAATATAATCCAAAGTAAATAATAAGAAAAATGGCTATGATAATCCCTAATATTATTACTATTTTTTTAAACTTTTTCATTGTATCACCTAGTTCTAATTTTATTATTAGAAAAAAAATAGAAAATATGAGTGCAATTTAAAAGAAAGTATGCTATAATGTTTGGGAGTTGATGCATATGAGTAAAATAAGTATTAAAGCATATCAAAAAAATAGCTTAGATGAATATACTTATGAAGGTTATGCTATTAAGAGTAAAAATCGTTTAATTTATAATGATAATGGTATTAAAACAATAGTAGAATATTTAAAAGATCAATTAATAATTACACGGTTATCATCTGAATATAAGATTAAATTAATTTTAAATTTAAATAGTATGACTGAAGCTATTTGTACGTATCAACATATAACATTTAAGATACCTATTAAAACAGTTATTTTAAATGTTACACCATATAAAATAGAAACTCATTATTTTATTGATAAAGAATTTTATGAATATATTCTTGAATATTAAGGAGAATAGTATGATTATAAATATATTAAGTGAGCTTTTAAGTCAATTTACTATTAAACTTGGTTATGGCGAGGTAAGAGTAATTGTATCTAATCGACCTGATCTATGTGATTATCAATGTGATGATGTATTTAGATTAGCTAAATTAAATCATAAAAATCCTCAAATTATTGGTGAGGAAATTGTTAATGCTATATTAGATGATAGTGATTATTATAAATATTTTTCCAAAGTTGAATTTATAAAACCTGGGTTTATTAATTTAACATTGAATGATGCTTTTATTTGTAGTATTTTAAATAATATGTCACTGGCTAATCATTTTGGTTTAATTAAACCTAAAAAAGTCGAACTATTTTTCTTAGATTATGGTGGTCCTAATATTGCTAAACCCTTACATGTAGGTCATATGAGAACGGCTATTGTTGGAGAATCAATTAAACGGATTATTCAATATATGGGTCATAAAACAATTAGTGATATTCATTTAGGGGATTATGGTTTACAAATAGGGCAAGTTATATATGGAATTATTCAAGAAGATATAGCATATGAAGATATAGATATTCATGTGTTGGATCAAATATATCCTAAAATGAGTGCTTTATGTAAAGAAAATGATGAAATAAAAGAAAAATGTGCTAGTATTACTAAAGAGTTACAAGATGGTAATGAAAAATATCAAATTTTATGGCATAAAATATTAGATGTATCACTAAAAGATATAAAAAAGGTATATAAATATTTATCCGTTGATTTTGATTTGTGGCTAGGAGAAAGTGATGCTTATCCCCATATTCCTTTAACAGAGTCTATTTTAAATAAACAGGGCTTAACCCAAATTAGTAATGGTGCTACTATTGTACCAGTTACTAGAGAAGATGATCAAAAAGAATTACCACCGTTACTTTTTAAAAAAGCTAATGGGGCATATCTTTATGCTTCTACTGATTTAGCTACTATTGTAGATAGAGTTAATAAATATAATCCTGATCATATTTTATATATTACAGATAGCAGACAATCACTTCATTTTGAACAAGTATTTAGAACTTGCCAATTAGCTAATATCATTTCCTATCAATCATTAGAACATTTAGGATATGGTACTGTTAATGGTTTAGATGGAAAACCATATAAAACACGAAGTGGTGATACACCTAAATTGCAAGATTTATTTAAACAAGCTAAAGAAGTATTAATTGATAAAAAAGAAACTAATCAAGATATGAGTGATGATGATATTGATAAAATAGTTAATGCTATTTTGAAATTTGCTGATTTACAAAATAATAGAGAACGTGACTATATTTTTGATATTAGTAAATTTTCTTCTGTGGTAGGAAAAACAGGACCTTATATTTTGTATACTTATCTTAGAATTAATAAAATTATTAATAATGAGACTATGCCTGACATATCTATTAGTGATAACATTTATAATGAATACGATCGTAAATTACGATTAGCCATGTTAAATATGCCATTAGCGCTTAATAATGCTTTTATTAATCGTATGCCTCATTATATAGCAGAATATGTATATAATTTATGTGTTCTTTTAAATGCTTTTTATCAAAATAATCATATTCATGGTATAGATGATAAACAAAAATTAAAAGATTGGCTTAGTATTTTAATCAAGGCTAATCAAATGATAAAAGAATTATTATCTTTATTAGTAATTGAAATACCTACGGTTATGTAGATTTTATAGGAGGAATAAAAATGAAATTAAAAAATATGAGACAAGAAGAATTAGAATTACTTTCTTATACAGATCTAACAGAACTTATTTTAGCTGAAAATAATAAACCAATGAATACACCAGCTATTTTTAAGAAAATATGTGAACTATTGGAATTTAATGATGAAGATTATAACTCCAAAATAGGGGATTTTTATACATCACTTACTACAGATAAACGCTTTTTATTATTAGATAGTGCAGAATGGGATTTAAGAGATCGTCATGCTGTTAAAATTGAGTTTGATAATGAAGAAGAAGAGGATGACGTTGATGAAGAACCTGATGAAGAAGTAAGTACTGATGAAAATGAAGTAGATGATATAGAAGAAGCTATTGAAGATGATGATTTAGATGATGATAATGATATTGATGAGTTAGCTATTTTAGATGATTCAGAATTAGAGGAAGATAGCTAGGCTTGACTAAATAGTTAAAATATATTAAAATTGATTTTATCAATGTGATGACAGGCTTGGAAACCTCGAGCAATATATAAAGAGTGATTCTTCTAGAATAAATAGGGTGGAACCACGGGTAATACTCGTCCCTATATATTTTAGAAGTTTTTTATTTATAAGTAGTCACTTTGAATATAATTAGAAAAGGAGAGTTTATTTATGGAAAGTTTATCAATGGAAGGATTAGTTAATTTATGCAAACAGTATGGTTTTATATATCAAGGTAGTGAAATATATGGAGGACTTGCTAATACATGGGATTATGGACCATTAGGTAGTAGATTAAAAAATAATATTAAAGATGCTTGGCGTAAACGTTTTATTCAAGAGAGATCTAATGCTTATGAATTAGATGCTGATATTTTAATGCATCCAAAAGTTTGGGAAGCGTCAGGACACGTAGAGTCATTTGCTGATCCATTACTAGATTGTAAGGAATGTAAAACACGTCATAGAGCTGATAATTTAATTAATGATTATTCTAATAGTTCTATTGGAGATGCAATGACTAATGAAGAGATGGTAACTTATATTAAAGATAATAAAGTACCATGCCCAAAATGTGGCAAATGTAATTTTACTGATATTAGGCAATTTAAACTTATGTTTGAAACATATCGTGGTGTGACTCAAGATGATAAAAGTATAGTTTATTTGCGTCCTGAGAATGCTCAGGGTGAATATGTTAATTTTTTAAATGTTCAACGTAGTATGCGAGCTAAATTACCATTTTCTATCGGTCAAATTGGTAAAGCATTTAGAAATGAAATAACACCTGGTAATTTTACATTTAGGACTATTGAATTTGAACAAATGGAATATCAGACTTTCTGTAAAGAAGGTCAGGATATGGAACTTTATGAGTATTTTAAACAGTATGGGAAACAATTTTATATTGATTTAGGATTACCAGAAGAAAAATTAAGGTTTCATGACCATGAAAAATTAGCACATTATGCTAAATCAGCTTGTGATATAGAATATGAGTTTCCATTTGGTTGGGGTGAAATAAATGGAACTCATAATCGAACAAATTTTGATTTAACTAGACATCAACAATATAGTGGAAAGAGTCAAGAATATCTAGATCCTGATACAAATGGAAAATATATTCCTTATATTATTGAATCAACATATGGTTTGGATAGGACTGTTCTAGCTATTTTATTTGATGCATATCATAAAGATGAATTAGAAGATGGGACTGAAAGAGAAGTATTGAGTTTACATCCTTACTTAGCCCCATATAAAGTAGCCGTTTTACCATTAGTAAAAAAATATCATAATGATAAAGCTTTAGCAATATATCATGATTTGCAAAAATGTTTTATGGTACAATATGATGAAACTGGTAATATTGGAAAAAGATATCGTAGACAAGATGTAATTGGAACACCATTTTGTATTACTGTCGATGATGATACTTTAAATAATAATACAGTAACAATTAGATTTAGGGATACAATGGAACAAATCGTCTTACCGATTGATGAAATAGTAAAATATATTGAAGAGCGCATTAAATTTTAATAATAAATTAAAAAGTGGGCATAATTGTACTCACTTTTTAATTGCCTTTTATAATGATAATGTATTATAATAAGAATGGTGATAATATGAAGGTATTGTGCATTGGTAATGCTGCTTTTGATATTACTACTCCTGTTGATCAATATCCTATTGAAAATAGTAAGAATAGAGTTCAGGAACGTATTGAATGTGGTGGTGGACCAGCTGGTAATGCTGCTTATTTGTTAGGTAAGTGGGGGATTGATACTTATTTTGCTGGTGTAGTAGGTAATGATTATTATGGTAATCAAATAATTAAAGAATATCAAGAGGTTAATGTGAATATTGATTATTTAGAGGTCCGTGATGATCATATTACTCCATCTAGTTATATTATTTGTAATCGTATTAATGGTTCGAGAACAATACTTACTTATCGACCTAATAGTCTAAATATGAATGTAGTTGATATTAATATTAAACCTGATATTATTTTATTAGATGGTCAAGAATATGAGATGTCAAAAAAGGTATTAACTGATAATCCTCATGCTATAAGTATTATTGATGCAGGACGTGATAAAAAAGAGGTAGTGGCTTTGTGCTATATGGTAGATTATGTCGTATGTTCATTAGCATTCTCTGAAGCTGTAAGTCATATAAAGATTATAGATAATGACAGTTTAAGTAAAGCATTAAAGTATTTAACAAATACATTTCATAATAAAGTTATAATTACTTTGGAGGATAAAGGTTGTGCTTATTATGAAAATAATAAGATGATAATTATTCCAACGATTAAAGTTAAAACGGTTGATTCTACTGGTGCTGGAGATATTTTTCATGGAGCTTTTGTTTATGGGTTAACTAAAAAATGGCCATTATCTAAAATATTACGTTTTGCTAATATAGCTGGTGCCATGTCGGTAACTAGAATTGGTGGTCGTAATTCTATTTTTACTTTGCAAGAAATGGAAGAAGTATTTAATGAATTTGAATGATGTTTTATTTATTGAATCTTATCCTAGTATCGATTTGCATGGATTTGATAGTAATTATGCTAAAGTTAAAGTCAATGAGTTTATTAATGATAACTATAAAATGGGTAATTATATAATTGTTATAATACATGGTATTGGTAATGGCATTTTAAAGCGTGAAGTTCAAAAGGAACTAAAATTAAATAGTAAAGTAGCTGATTATAGATTATTTTATAATAATATTGGATGTACTATTGTTAAATTAAAAAGATAGTTTTGTAAATAAGAGTCAAACGACAAAAAAGCTGTCTTTTTTGTTTGACAACTATATATTCATTATGATATTATAAATTTAGAATATTTATAATAGGAAGGGGTATACTGTGAAGGAAACTTACTTATTTGACTATACTAATGAGAACGAATTTAGAAAGTTAGAGCGTTCCTTAAAAAAATATAATATGTTGGCTTATAAAAAATTATATTTTGAGTATTACCCAGCCCTAAAAGAAGGAAATTTTCTAGGTAAGTTGATATCAACTAATAGTACTAATGGTACTAGGACTTATGAACTTAAATTGCCAACAGATGCTTTATTTGCTAAAGTACATGGTGAAGTTAAGTTATACTATGTAGTCTATACTAAAGAACGGATTGTTATGTTGGATAAGTTTGAACCAATGTCTATTTTAAGTGAAGGACATGCAAGTGAGCTTGTTACTTATAAAGGAGTAATGGTATCTAAACAACATGCTGAGAAAGATATGTTTAAAATTAATTTATTAAATATGCTAGATAAATAGTCTAGTTTTTTATTTACAAATAAATGTTAGTTATGATAGAATAAATAATTAAATTGTAATATTGTTAAATGTAGGGGAGTTAAATATGAGTAATGAGACAGTCAGATTAATTGAATTGATTAATAAGCATAAATCTTTAAATGAGATAAGTCGATTATTGAAATTAAGTAATAAACAAATATTTATGCGATTATCAATGCTAAAGAATAGTGGATATATCTTTGATAGAAAATATCAATATAATGGTGATATATATTATAATTCACATAATCCTTTTATTAATAGTTTGGATAATAACTTGAGGATAGAAGGTAAATCAAAATTAGATAGAATTAGAGTTCTTTTGACTTCTGATTATCATTTAGGTAATATTTATGATGATTTAGATAGTATAAACAAAATGTATGAATATTGTATTAATCATAGAATTAATATTATTTTAAATTGTGGTGATTTTTTTGAAGGTATTATACATAGTAGTAGGGATAATAAATTTAATGATCATATCAAGCAAATTAAATATGGTTTAACCAATTATCCGTATGATAGTAATATTCTAAATGTGGTATTATTGGGAAATCATGATGCTAGTTTTTGGTTGGAGAAAGGTATTGATATTAAAAAAATTATTTTAGAACGTAGACATGATTTAATTCCAATTGGATATGGATATGGAGATTGTTACATAGGAAATATTGGTTTTAGATTAGAACATCCTATTGATAGATCTGATTTAAAAATTAATATGCCACAAAATAGTGATAAGCAAATAATTTTGCGAGGTCATTCTCATAAGTTTAAAATATCCTCTGGTATTAATACTTTCTTAAAAATATATGTTCCATCTTTAAGTAGAGTATCAAATGGTAATAAAAATAATATTATTCCAGGTATGATTGATATGGAATTACAAATAAAAGGTAATGAAGTTAATAGAGAATCTATTAGGCAGTTTATATATTTGGATAAAAAATTTATTTGTATAAGTGAGTTAGTATATTATATTCCTATAGATTTTACTACTAGTGCTAGTAATGGAAAACAGTTAGTTAAAAATAGGTAAAAGAAAAGAGATAATGATAAAAATAGTTATACATTATCTTCTTTTTAGTGAATACTGCGAATATTCAATTATATTTTGCGTAGATTCTTTTTTTTTTATACAATTTTTAGTATAATATTTTTGGAGATGATAATATGCATCAATTAGAAATAGGCAATTTAGCAGTTAAAATAAAAAATAAGACTATATTACATGATTTTAATTTAACTATTAAAAGTGGGGAAATTCATGCTATTATGGGACCTAATGGAGCAGGTAAAAGTACTTTATCTAAGGTTATTATGGGGGATCCCAATTATCGTATTATCGATGGTCAAATAAACTATGATAATCAAAATATTAATAATTTTAAAGTAGATGAGAGGGCTAGATTAGGGCTTTTTTTAGCTATGCAATCACCTATAGAAATAGAAGGTGTTAGTACAGCCGATTTTTTGAGAACAGCTGTGAGTTCTAAAGAACAAGATCAATTTAAATTATTTCCATTTATTAAAGAAATTGATAAAACGATAGCGCAACTTGGTATGGATAAAAAAATGATAGAAAGAGGGATTAATCAAGGTTTTAGTGGTGGAGAACGTAAGAAAAATGAAATTTTACAAATGTATTTATTAAAACCTGATATAGTTATTTTAGATGAAATAGATTCTGGATTAGATGTAGATAGTCTTAAAATTGTTGGTGAAAATATTATGAAATATTATCATCAATATAAATGTGGCATTATTGTAATTACACATTATAAGCGTCTATTAGAATATATTAAACCTGACTTTGTTCATATAATGATTAATGGGCATATTGTGAAAAGTGGGGATTATAAATTAGTTAATGAAATTGAACAAAATGGATATGAACAATTTGAAAAAAAAGTTACTAAAGTTAGTGCTGCTATCATAAAGGAAAATGAAAATGATGAATAGAATAAAAGTAGTAGCAGATGAAATTCAAAGTTATAGTATTGATGACAAACAAATTAATTATGAGTTTATATCAAGTAAAAGTGCTTTTGATATTAACCAATTAAAAATACAAGTTATGGCTAATACTGATTTGTATTTAGAAGGTGATATAAGTAGTAATCGCTATAAAATTACTTTAGAGGTAAATGATAATATTAAATGTAATTTATTTACTGTTTGGTATGGTAATAATAGTAAAATAAAAGAAATAGTTACTTTAAATAAAAAAAGTAAATTAAACTGGGAAAGATTTAATAATACCAATAGTCATAAAGAGATGATTATAATTAATTTATGTGGTATTAATGCATTATTAGATTATAACTTTAAAACAATATGTAAGGATAAGTCACAATATGATTTGTTAGTTTACCATCAAGCTAAAAAAACAATTAGTAATTTACATAATAATATTGTTACTAAAGATAATGGTAAAGTTCAAATTCAAGTATCAAGTTTTATTCCAAAAGGTATGGTCCAAAGTATTGCTAATCAAGATAATCGTATTGTTAGTTTTGATGACAATAGGAATATAATAAAACCTAATTTATATATTGATGAATATGATTCTATTGCTAATCATTGTGCTTTAATTGGAAGATTTAGTGATGAAGAAATGTTTTATTTAAATAGTCGTGGATTACCTAATAATATAGCTTTGCAATTACTTATAAAAGGTTTCTTATTGAATAATATTACTAATAATATGCTGGTTGACATAATTAAAAATGAAATAAAGCAGAATTGGAGGTGATTTTATGCATAGAGAGGATTTCCCTATTTTGAAAAATAATTTAATATATTTTGACAGTGGTGCAACAACTTTAAAACCTTATATTTTAGCTGATGCCATTAGTGAATATTATAATGAATATAGTGCCAATGCCCACCGTGGAGATTATGATATTAGTGTTAAAGTAGATAATATGTATGAAAAATCACGTAAATTAGTAGCTGATTTTATTAATGCTGATTATGAAGAAGTAGCATTTACTAATAATGCAACAGATTCTTTAAACAGAATTGTTAATGGCTATTTTGAAAATATATTGGTTGATAATGATGAGGTGTTAATTACAGAAAGTGAACATGCTTCTAATATTTTACCTTGGTTTGAATTAGCGCTACGTAAAAATATTAAAGTCAAATATATACCGTTAATTGATGATTTGACAGTTAATTTGAATAATGTCAAAAAAAGTATTACTGATAAAACTAAAGTTATTTCACTTGCCCATGTTACTAATGTCGTTGGTGATGTTAGACCAATGAAAGAAATTATTAAATATGCTCATGATCATAATATATTAGTTGTTATTGATGGGGCGCAAAGCATTCCTCATATTAAGACTGATGTTAAAGATTTAGATGTTGATTTTTTAGCATTTTCGGCTCATAAAATGTGTGGACCTACTGGTGTTGGTATTTTATATGGGAAAAAAGAATTACTTAAAAATTTTCGGCCAACTATAGTTGGGGGAGGAATGAATTCTAGCTTTGACTTTGAAGGCAATGTATATTATAATGATATACCACATTATTTAGAAGCAGGTACTCCTAATATTGCTGGAGTTATTGGATTTGGTAGAATAATTGAATATCTTAATCAAATTGGTATGAATAATATTAGTAATCATGAAAAAGAATTAAAACGTTATGCTGTTAAAAGATTAAAAGAAATACCTACTATTAAAATATATAATGAAAATAGTGAGTCTGGTATTGTATCATTTAATATGGAGGGAATATTCCCACAAGATTTAGCTATTTACTTAAATAAATATCATATATGTGTTAGAGCAGGAAATCACTGTGCTAAAATTTTAAAAGATGTAATAGGAGTTAAAAATACTTGTCGTCTTAGTTTTTATTTTTATAATACTAAAGAAGAAATTGATAGGTTAATTGAAGTATTAAAGAATCCACATATTATGGAAGAAATCATCTAGCTATAAGAGATTAATTTCTCTTTTTTTATAGAATATTATTGTTTATAGTAGTATTGAGACAATTATGATAAGATATAATAATTAATAAAAAGTTTATAAAATTGAAAAATTTAAGAAAATTAGAGACTTTTGAAAAAGATTACTTTTTCAGCAGTTTCAAAATTAGGTACTTTTTTTGAGGTAATATAATAAAATCTAAAAATACAATTAAAGGCTTGCACAAAAATGAAAAATAGTGTATATTGAATACAGTACTTGATTCTTGGATATTAGATTCTCCAACTATATCTAGGTTTTAAGCGAATAATTGAAAGGAGAGATATAATGGCTTTAACTAAGGAAGCAAAAGAACAAATTGTTAAAAATTATGGTAAAGATGCTAATGATACAGGTTCAATTGAAGTTCAAATAGCTATTCTTACTGAAGAAATTAATGGTTTAACAGAACATTTTAAAGAACATCAACATGACCATCACTCAAAGAGAGGGTTGCTTAGAAAAGTTGGTCAAAGAAGAAGTTTATTGAATTATTTAAAGAGAAATGATATTACAAGATATCGTAATATAGTAAAAGCTTTAGGCTTAAGAAAATAAATTATATGGAAAAACAAAGACACTCTTTTTTGAGTGTCTTTAGTATAAGAGGAGGTACTATGAAAAAAATATTTGAATTGGATTTTAGAGGACGAAAATTAGTTGTAGAACATGGAGAGCTAGCTAAGCAAGCTCATGGAGCTGTACTAGTAAGATATGGGGATACAGTAGTATTGTCAACAGCTGTTGTTAGTAAAACAGCTAATGTTTTATCTGATTTTTTTCCACTAATGGTATTATATCAAGAAAAATTATATTCAGTTGGTAAAATACCTGGTGGATTTATAAAAAGAGAGGGTAGACCAACTGAAAATGCAACTTTAGCGGCTAGAATGATTGATAGACCAATGAGACCGTTATTTCCAGATAATTTTCGGAATGAGGTACAAATTGTTAATACTGTATTATCAGTAGATCCTAGTAATTCACCTGAGCTAACAGCTTTATTTGGATCTAGCTTATGTACTTGTATTTCAAAAATACCTTTTGGTGGACCCGTTGCAGCTGTTAAAGTGGGACGGGTTAATGGTGAATTTGTTATAAATCCCACTACTGAAGAAACTGAAATATCTGATATTGATCTTACAGTAGCAGGGACAAAAGAAGCAATAAATATGGTTGAGGCTGGTGCTAAACAAGTATCAGAAGATGATATGTTAGAAGCATTAATGTTTGGTCACGAAGCTATTAAAGAATTGATTGCTTTCCAAGAGTCAATTATTGATGAGATTGGTGAAAGCAAAATGGAATATGAAGTATTAGAAATTACTGATGGTTTTAAGCAGGAAATAATTGATTTATGTGCTGATGACTTAAATAAAGCAATGCGTATTCCTGGTAAATTGGAAAAATATGCTGCTATTGATGAAGTTAAAGAACGAGTAGTTTCAAAATATGAAACAGATAATAGTGAATTATCAGCTGATGAATTAAAAGAATTAATTACTAAAGTTAAATTAGTATTAGAAGAAATTGAATATGATATATTTAGAAAAATAGTTGTTAAAGAACATGTTAGAGCTGATGGTAGACAAATGGATGAAATAAGACCAATATCAACGGATATTGATTTATTGCCAAGAACACATGGTTCAGCACTATTTACTCGTGGTGAAACTCAAAGTTTAAGTATAACAACTCTTGGAGCATTAGGAGAACATCAAATTTTAGATGGGTTAGATATTGAAACAGAAAAACGTTTTATGTTACATTATAATTTTCCACAATTTTCAGTTGGTGAAACAGGACGTTATGGTGCACCTGGCCGAAGAGAAATTGGTCATGGAGCATTAGGAGAAAGAGCTTTATTACAAGTAATTCCAAGCGAAGAAGAATTTCCATATACAATTCGAGTCGTATCTGAAATATTAGAAAGTAACGGTTCATCAAGTCAAGCAAGTATCTGTGCTGGATGTATGAGTTTAATGGCTGCTGGAGTACCTATAAAGGCACCAGTTGCTGGTATCGCAATGGGTCTTATTACTGATGGTGATGATTATACTATTTTAACCGATATTCAAGGTATGGAAGATCATTTAGGAGATATGGATTTTAAAGTAGCTGGTACTCGTGATGGTATTTGTGCACTACAGATGGATATTAAAATAAAAGGTATTAATAAACAGATATTAAAAGAAGCTTTAGCACAAGCTAAAAAAGCTCGTATGCAAATATTAGATATTATTCATGAACAAATTCCAGAACCACGTGCAGAAGTATCAGAATATGCACCAAAAACAGAAACCTTTATGATTAATCCAGATAAAATTAAAGAAGTAATAGGTAAAGGTGGCGACACTATTACTAAAATTATTTTGGAATGTAGTAATGTTACAGCTGTTAATGATATTAATGCTGTTAAAGTTGATTTAGAAGATGATGGTCGTGTTATTATTTATCATACTGATCGAGATATTATTAATAAAACAGCTGAACGTATCAAAAATATTGTTAGAGAACCCGTTATTGGTGAAATATATACTGGCCGTGTAGTTAAGATAATTGAAAAAGGCTGCTTTGTTGAAATTTGGCCAGGTTGTGAAGGAATGGTACATATTTCACATTTAGATGTTAATCGAACTGAAAAAGTAGAAGATGTTGTTAAAGTTGGCGATGAAATTGTTGTAAAATGCCTTGGATATGATAGTCATGGGCGTCTTAATTTATCAAGAAAAGAAGCTATTAAATAGGAGACTGATGAAAAATCAGTCTCCAAAATATACCAATAATTCAACTTTTGAGATTGACTTTAGATCTCAAATGAAATATCAATTTAACTTTAATGGAATTGCTGCTATTAATGATTTTTCTGTCTATGTTGGTTTTGCAATAGATTTTGATGAATTAGATTGCAGCTTTTTAACTATATAATGTAAAAGCAAAATAAAAGTGGAATAATTTTGATATTGTTAAAAAAGTAATCATTTTCTCTAAAATTTAAATTTTTAAATATATATTCATCAAAAGTTGCAGATGCTATTCATAATTTATATTGTTTTGTATATTAAATTAGAGATTAAAAAAATCAGACTTTTCATTTTTATTAAATTTCTGATTCTTTCAGTTACCTCAATAATTTCCAATTTTATTTTACAATAATTTTAAAAATATTTTCTACAGATTGCCTTTCATTACTGCCTTTATAGTATGGTTTTAAATGAAGATGAAAATGTTTAACTTCTTGAATATCACCATTGTTTTGAATTAAAGTCATGCCATCAGCACCTAATTTATCTACTAAAACTTTAGTTAAAGATTTAGCTACTTTCATTATATGATTTAATGTATTTTCATCAATATCTAATAAATCCGTATAATGTTTTTTAGGTATAATTAAAGTATGACCATTACTATCAGGATTAATATCTAAAAAAGCTAGTACAATATTATCTTCATAAATGTTATAGCACGGAATATCTCCGTTTATGATTTTACAAAAAATACAATCCATATATATCACCCATTTAATTATATCATCAATAATAAATAATATAAAGCTTTATTACGATTTGAAATAAAAAGAAAGACTTTTATTGTAGTTATAAAAGTCTTTTTTGCATATATTAGTATTAGCACATATAATATTATTTTATGATAAATAGGGGGGTATTTATGTTTAATTGTCCATATAATAATATTGAAAATTTAGATAAGATCTTACAAAAAATAGAACATGATTCCAAATGTAGACCGATTGGCTGTTATAATGGTGGACGAATTGGACCAACTGGTCCTACTGGACCAATCGGTCCAACCGGCTCATCTGGAACTAGTGTTACCATTTTAGGTTCATATGATACAATTGATGAATTAACAAAAGAACATCCAATAGGAAATATCGGTGATGGATATTTAATTGGTGATGATTTATATATTTGGTCAAATAATGGTGATATATGGAATAATGTTGGAAGAATTCGTGGGCCAAAAGGAGAACCTGGATTACAAGGAGAGCCAGGAGAACATGGAATTGAAGGAGCGACGGGTCCAACGGGGCCAACTGGTCCACGAGGAGAAATGGGTCCTACAGGGGAAATAGGTCCTACTGGACCAGCTGGTATAGCTGGAATACAAGGTGAAAGAGGGCCACAAGGAGTGCAAGGACCAACGGGCCCACGTGGAGACATTGGACCACAAGGAGTACAAGGAAACCCTGGACCAGTAGGTGAACAAGGAATACAGGGTCCGACCGGACCAACTGGTCCAGCTGGAACAAGTATTAGAATATTAGGTTCATATGATACAATTGATGATTTAACGAAAGAACATCCAATAGGTAATGTTGGTGATGGATATTTAATTGGTGATGATTTGTATGTTTGGTCAGAAAATGATAATACGTGGAATAATGTTGGAAGAATTCGTGGACCACAAGGAGTACAAGGAGAGGTGGGACCAGCTGGCGTTGCAGGCGAAATGGGGTCAATTGGTCCAACGGGACCAACGGGACCACGTGGAGATATCGGTCCACAGGGTATAAATGGAATACCAGGTCCAATGGGACCAATCGGTCCACAAGGAGAAAGAGGTATTCAAGGTATAGAAGGAGAGCAAGGTCCAACGGGACCAACTGCTCCGATGACATAAACCAAGAGAAATAATAGCGAAATTTACTGATAACATAAAAGACATAGAATAATTGAGTTCTATGTCTTAAATATTTTTATATACTTTTTACTTGATGATCTTATTCATATAAATTGTAATTTGCACTTATTAAAATTGTTTAATCCACATTTACACCTTTCTTGAATACTTTTATATCTATGAAATAATAGATACCAATTAAAATGATATATAAGCATATTCCTAAAGTTAAAGCTGTTTTTACAATATCAACTGAAAGTGTATTACTATTTGAATTAAATAAAGCCATAATATTTGGATTAAATAAGCCAATGATATAAATAATTAAAACGGATATTGCAACAACAAATAGGTAGTTTAAGAAACCATAAAGAATTGATTTAGCCATTTTTAAATTATTAGATCTGTGTCCTAATAATAAACCAGTAAACCCTGCTTGTAATATAGTCGTAAATTCTAAAAATATTACAAAGAAAGCAGTAAGAATTAGTTTAATTGTTGTACTATTCATAACTGTTGCAAAAAATTGCAAAGTATTTTTTAAAACTTCTAAATTTTCCTTTGAATAATAAGCAATAAATACACATAATATAATAACTAATATACTTGTAAACATTGTAATAATAGAAGATAAAAA
>CANQEN010000005.1 GCA_947595045.1 uncultured Bacilli bacterium
AGTGATTATTTATCACTCCTCCTATATCAATTCATTTATCAAATTTATTGTCACCAACACTATTTGACAAAGAACCTAAATATTTTATTTTTTCTTTTTTCATAATCTTCTCCTATAATTTTCAATAAATTAAAATATTGTTATTTTACCATATCTTGTTCTGTTTCTTTTACAATATAAATAGGTCTTTTCTTTGTTTCTAGATAAGTTTTAGCTAAATATTGACCTATAATTCCCATACATAATAATTGAATACCACTCACAAATAATAAAATACATATCATTGATGGCCATCCACTTACAGGATCACCAAAAATAAGGGTTCTTACTACGACAAATATAATAGCTAGAAAAGCTATCAAACAAATTAAAACACCTAATACAGCTGCTAATGATAATGGAGCTGTAGTAAAAGATATAATACTATCTATAGCATACTTAAATAATTTCCAAAATGACCATTTTGTTTCTCCAGCCACTCTTTCAATATTTTCATATTCTAACCATTTAGTTTTATATCCCACAAAACTAAATAATCCTTTTGAATAACGATTATATTCTTGTAATGATAAAATAGCATTAACAACTTGTCTTTTCATTAAACGGTAATCTCTAGCTCCATCAACCATTTCTATTTTTGACATTTTATTAATTATTTTATAGAAAAGTCTAGCACAAAAACTTCTAATTGGTGGTTCCCCTTTTCTATTGACTCTTCTTGTTCCAACACAATCATATCCTTCATTTTTTATAGCCTCTAACATTTCTATTAACATAAAAGGTGGATCTTGTAAATCAACATCCATTATAGATACATAATCACCAGTAACATTTTCTAACCCAGCATACATAGCTGCTTCTTTACCAAAATTTCTAGAAAAAGAAATAAATCTTACTCTTTTATCTTTTTTTACTAATTTTTTGATTATATTTAGAGTATCATCAATTGAACCATCATTAATAAATAAAAATTCAAAATCTTGGTCATTCATTTTTTTAGTTATTTTAGTTATTTCATTATAAAAAAGGGGAATAGTCTTCTCTTCATTATAACAAGGTATAATTATACTTATTTTTTCTTTTTTCATTGTTACTCCTTTAACGATATATTCAAATTAAGTATATCATATTATAATTTAATATTTAACTATTATTATGCAATAAAAGAAAAAAGACTGATATTTGATAACTTTTCAACAATTCAGTCTTTATATTATTTATTTTCCTTATTAATTTTAAAGATAACTTGATACATATCATCCATATCAAACTCTTCAGTATCTATTATATATCCACATTTTTCTATTGTTTTAGATAAATCTCTAATTAAATTAATAATTTGTTTAAATTCTACTTTTTGAGTAGGTTCATTATTTACAGTTGGCATAACTGGATCATATTGTTTTGTATAATCTGTTATTATAATAGGTTCTGGTATTGAATTTTCACTCTGTGATGGCATAGCCATTACTTGAGATTCACTATTTTTATTTATTTCGTTTGTTGGTTCACTAAATATTGATGATTGATCCATAATAGGTGTCATTGGGATATCAGGAATTTTCATTTCATCTATAATATCAGGTTTTTGGTCTAAACTAACTAGATTTGAACTATTAGTTTGTTCTGGATTCCATACTTCCATTTGACTTAGTAAATCTGATGTTGATGATGTATTTTCAACATCGCCAAATAATATATTATTATTATTATTATCTATAGAAATAGTTGGACTTGGATTTTGTTCCTTAAAAACGGGTGAGAAAATATCTAAATTATTATTAGAAGTGTCACCATTACTTTCTTCTACTTTTCCTTCTATATCATTTGAATTAGGGGATAATAAGTCTGACATAGTTATATTATTATTTACTTTGTTTTGTTCATTAATATTAGAACCAATATCAAATATAGATGGTTGTGGTGTAACTGAATTGGAATTTTGACTATTATCTATACCACTTATTTTTGGTGCAGACGGTAATTCAAAAATATTAGAAAAATCATTTACTACTGGATTATTGCTATTAGTATTTTGAACTATATCTGTATTATTTAATAGATTTTCATTCCCTGTATTTAAATTATTATTAGTATTAGAAAGATCAAGATTATTACTTTCATTAATATTACTTATTTTATTATCTGATTGTAATAGCATATTTAAATCCATTTTATTTGATGATGGTTGGTCATTATTTATCTCCTGTGCTTGATTAGCTATTTTATCTACATCTACAAACCCAGGATTAGTTGGATTAAATGCATTATTGTTAATTGTCATCTCTGGTTCTTGTATTGGTAAATTATTATTTATTTCATTATTCATCTTTTCTATCTCCTCATCAGTTTTTCTAACAGTATAACGATTTTCTATAATTCTCTTTAACATTTCACGTTGCTTATCATTATTATCTAATTTTAATAGTGACCTAGCATGACGCTCTGAAATTTTTTCTTCCATTAAAGCTTCCTGTACTTCATCACATAGATTTAATAAACGAATTTTATTGGCTATAGCTGATTGACTTTTGCCTAATTTATGTGCTAATTTATCTTGAGTTAAATAACCCATATCTAATATTTTCTTATAAGATATAGCTTCTTCGATTGGTGTTAAGTCTCTTCGCTGTACATTTTCAATTAAGGCTACCTCAGCACTATCTTTATCGTTTAAATCTGTAATAATTGCAGGAATTGTCGTTTTTCCAGCTAAAACACTAGCTTTGTATCTTCTTTCACCGGCTATTATTTCATATTTATCACCAATTGGTCTAACAACAATTGGTTGAATAACGCCATGTTCTCGAATGGAATCAGATAATTCAATTATAGCTTCTTCGTTAAATTTTATACGAGGCTGAAAGCGATTAGGTAAAACATCATTTAAGTCCAGTTCGACAATTTTCCTTTTTGCATCATTCATTTTCTTACCTCTTCCTATTCTTTGTATTTATTATATTATATTTTGGGAAATATTACAATTATTTTGGGAAATATTTTTATATAAAAAAGTAATAACAATTTATTTTATTACTTTTTATAAAGGATTATTCCTAATTTCTTTATTTTTTCTAGGATATTTTAAAGATGTTTTTTTACTTTTTCTAAATTTTAAAAGAGATCTTTTACTTTGCTCTATTGGTAATGAAAAAGTATTAATTTCTTCTAATGTTAAAGATAATTTTGTCAAACTTTTATCTATATTAGGTTCTTTTTCTATATCACCTTTCATTACAATAAAGACACCATCTACTTTAATAATAGCAATTGCATATTCTAACAAAATATTAGTAGGAGCTACAGCCCTAGCTGTTACCACATCAAATTTTTCGCGATTATTTCGACCATAATCTTCAATACGACTATGAATTGTTTCGATGCCATTTAAATCTAATTTTTTAATAACATTATTTAAAAAATTTATTCTTTTTTGCAAAGAATCTACTAATGTAACTTTTAGATTTGGAAATAATATTTTTAATACTATACCAGGAAAGCCAGCCCCTGTTCCTATATCACACAAAGTATCAACTTCATTTAAATTTATTATTTTATTAATTGTTAAACTATCATAAAAGTGTTTTAAATATACTTCATCATGATCAATTATTCTTGTTAAATTCATTACTTTATTATTTTCTATTAATAATTGATAATATTTTTCTAATTGGTCTATTTTTTTTTGATCTATATCAATATTTATTTTGTTTAATTCTAATTTAAATTGATTTTGATTCATAAAAATACTCCTTTTTTATATATACCATTATTAGTGATATATCGGTAGGATTAACACCACTAATTCGTAAAGCCTGTCCTATAGATGTAGGTTGTATTTCTTTTAATTTTTGTTTTGCCTCACTTGCTAAATTATGAATTTTATCATAATCTATATCAGCTGGTATTTTTTTATTATCTAAATCAACCATTTTTTGTGCTTCTTGTAATGTTTTTTTTATGTATCCTTCATATTTTATCTGAATTTCAACTTGTTTTTGTACTTCATCAGAATAAGGTATATTAATTAAATTAGCTAATTGGTAAATATTTATCTCAGAACGCTTTAATAATTGATATAAAGTTAAACTATCTTTTATTGGCATAGTATTTATAGAAGCTAAATATTTATTAATTTCTTCTTTTGGTGTTATTTTATTATTAAGTAATAATTGTTTTAATGATTCAATATCTTTAAGTTTTTGTTGATATTGTTGATATCTTTTTTCATCAATTAAACCTACATTATAACCATATTCTCTTAATCTTAAGTCAGCATTATCACTTCTTAGTAATAGACGATATTCAGCTCTTGATGTTAAGAGGCGATATGGATCTATTATTCCTTTAGTCACTAGATCATCTATTAATACTCCAATATAAGCTTCATTTCTTTTTAATATTAAAGGTTCTTTTCCTTCTAGTTTTAATGAAGCATTTATTCCAGCTATCAATCCTTGACAAGCTGCTTCTTCATAACCACTAGTTCCATTTATTTGACCTGCTGTAAATAGATTGGTTATTACTTTCGTTTCTAATGATTGTTTTAATTGTTTAGCATCAATAGCATCATATTCAATAGCATAGGCATATTTTAATATTTTAGCTTTTTCTAAACCTGGTAAACTATGAACCATTTTTTCTTGAACATCAATAGGCATACTAGTAGAAAAACCTTGAATATATATATCATCATAATATAAGCTTTCAGGTTCTAAAAATAATTGATGTTTTTCTTTATCAGCAAAACGAACAATTTTATCTTCTATTGATGGACAATATCTAGGTCCTACTCCTTTTATATCAGATAATCCACCATACATACTAGATTTATTTAAATTTTCTCTTATTATCTTATGGGTTTCTGGTTGCGTATATATTAAATGACAAGGTGTTTGTTTATCTTTATCATAATAAGTTTTATTATCAAAACTAAAAGTATGGTATTCATTATCACCATATTCTACTTTAGCTTTAGAAAAATCAATTGTCTTTTTATCAATTCGTTGAGGAGTCCCTGTTTTTAATCTTATTATTTTAAAACCATAATATCTTAACTTATCACTTAAATGATTACTTGGTTTTTCACCATGGGGACCTTCCCTTTTTCTAGTATCACCAACTAAAATATCAGCTTTTAAATAGGTTCCTGTTGTTAATATAACTATATCACTATATATTTTTTCACTATTTTCTAATATAACTCCTTTAACACAATTATCTGCAATTATTAAATCTTCAACTAAACTTTCTTTTATTTCTAAATTAGCAGTACTTCTTAATGTTTTTAACATTTCTTTAGGATAAGTTATTTTATCAGCTTGAGCACGTAATGCTTGAACAGCTGGACCTTTAGCACTATTTAACATTTTAATTTGAATTAAACTTTTATCAGCATTTCTACCCATTTCACCACCTAAAGCATCTATTTCTCTAACAACTATTCCTTTAGCGCTTCCACCAATAGAGGGATTACATGGCATATCAGCTATATTTTTTATATTACCTGTTATTAATAATGTTTTATGTCCTTTTCTAGCACTAGCTAGACTTGCTTCACAACCAGCATGTCCACCACCAACAACAATTATCTCATAAAACATATTATCACTTCTTTTCTATATTTTAATTGGAGCTAAATAAGCAAATAGAGGTATATTACGTATTATACCAAATATAATAGCGAGGATAATTAAGATATACCAAAATTTATTAAATTGCTTAGTATTCATTATATTATCTTTATTAGTATAATGTGATCTTAATTGTAATATAAAATAAAGAATAAAAATAGGAAATAAAATAAAAATGAATGCATTGTATCTAAATGCTTGATAAAATTCAAGATGAATTAAACTATTTAACATTCTAGTTATACCACAACCTGGACAATAATATCCAGTTAATTTATATATAGGACATGGTATATATAATTTAAATTGATTACTTAGTAGTATATAGATAATTAGTAAAGCAAAGATAGAGCTATATATAATAATATTTTTTTTCAACATACTGATAATAAAAAAAGAATAGTTATTCTTTTTTTATGCTCCCATATTATTAGTGTTTACTACGTTATTGTTATTATCTGCATAATTATTTAATTCTGATTGCATTAAGCAGTAATTAATAATACCTAATCCAAATATTGATAAAATTAAATATAATACAGAATTATCCTCTGGTGTTAATCCACGGTTTACTCTAGCTTGATTTAAAGCTTTACCCATTTGATATGCCCAATAAATAGAATAAATACCACATGTTATTATAGTTAATAAAAAAGCTTTACCACCTGATAAACGATTATCACCACTTACTAATCTAGTATCATCTGTTAAACTAATAAACCAAATAATACCATAAATTCCACATGTTATTATAGTTAAGATAATACACACTGCAATATTTCTTTGCTTTACCATATACTACAATCCTCCTTCTTGAGCCTATTTTATCATATTTATATATCTTTGACAATATAATAAATATTTTATTTTCCAACACAAAATTGACTAAATAATTGATCTATCAATTCATCAGTATAAGTTTCACCAATTATTTCTCCTAAATAATTCCAAGCATTCTTTAAATCTATTTCAATCATATCTATTGGTATATTTTTATTAATTCCTTTCATACTTTCATTTAAACTAGATAAAGCTTGTTTTAATAAACTAATACTTCTTGAATTACTTAAATAAGTATAATCCTGAGTTCCTATTTGTTCATTTAAAAACATATCTTTTATCATTTTACTTAATTCATCTATTCCCTGATTATTTATAATTGATATCTCCACTATATTATTTAAATTAATATTATCAAAAAATAAATTTTTAGGTAAATCTTTTTTATTTAATATTGTTATATATTTTTTATTCTTAATTAAATCTATTATCTTTTTATCCATATCAGTTAAAGGCTCATTCATATTCAGCATAAATAATATTAAATCAGCCTTATCAATTAATTCAAGACTTTTTTGAACTCCTATATTTTCTACTTTATCATTGGTCTTTCTTATACCTGCTGTATCAATAATATCTAATAAAATACCATCTAAATTGATTGTTCCCTCTACTATATCTCTAGTTGTTCCTTCAATATCAGTTACAATAGCTTTATCTTCATTTAATAATTTATTTAATAGACTACTTTTACCTACATTAGGCTTACCTATAATAATTGTTTTTATGCCTTTAGTTAAATAAATATTGTTTTGTGATTTAGCTAATATTTTATTCATTTTATCAATTAGTAATGTTAAACTAGGCTTTAATTCATTATTAGTTAATTGTTCTATATCTTCATATTCAGGATAATCAATATTTACTTCTATATGGGCTAATATATCTAAAATATCATTTCTTAAATCTTTTATTAAGTTAGATACATTTCCTTTTAATTGAGTAAGTGCTATATCACGAGCTTGATCAGTTTTAGCATTTATTAAGTCCATTACACTTTCAGCTTCTACTAAATCAATTCGCCCATTTAAAAAGGCACGTTTAGTAAATTCGCCTGGTAGCGCCAATCGACAACCATTATTAAGTAATAATTCTAAAACTTTATTAGTTGTAGATATTCCTCCATGTAAATTTATTTCGACAACATCTTCCGTTGTGAAGGTTCTAGGTGCTAACATAACTGTAACCAATACTTCATCAATTATTTTATCATCATCAATAATATAACCATAATGAATAGTATGAGAATTTACTTCTTTTAAATTTGGTCCTTTAAATATTTTATTAACTATAGATATTGCTTCATTGCCACTTACTCTAATAATAGAGATGGCCCCTATTCCTAAGGCAGTAGATATAGCAGCTATTGTATCATTCATAATAATTTTATTCCTTTCTTTAAATATATATACTATAATAATTATTTATTTTTAGCAACTATTTTTAAAAAAACAGGATTAATCTCCTGTATATTTTATTACTACACATCTATTAGGTTCTTCACCAATACTTTCTGTTTCAATATTTTTATAATCTGATAAAAGTGAATGAACAATCCTTCTCTTATAAGAATTCATTGGTTCTAATTTAGTATCAGTCTTAGTACGTTGAACCTCTCTAACAATATTTTTAATATCAAATTCAAATCTTTTTTGTTTTTTAGCTTTATAATTAGAAGAATCAATATTAATTCTTATATTAAAACCTGTCGCTTTTAAAATAGTTTGTCTCAATAACATTTGAATGGCATCAATGGTTCTACCATCTTTGCCTATTAATATTGAACTTTTCTCGCGAGCAATAATCATAACATTAAAATTTTCATCTTCGTTTCTAACTTCAATATTATGTTTAATATCCATATCTAATAATAACTCATCTAGATAATTTTTAATAAAATTAATTATGTCATCTTTTTTTATTAATTCTACTTTATAATTATATTCTGTAACTTCCTCTTTAGTTATAATATCACAATTATAAACATCTAATTCTTCTATATATTGTTCTCGACATGATTCTTCATTAATACCATTATATTCATATACTTTTATCATTTCAATTACTCCTTTTTACTATCAAATTTTGAATTATTGTGAAAGCACTGTTAGTTATCCAATAAAAGATAATAGCACTTGACATAGTAAATGACATTACAGTAATCATTACCATCATAATATTCATCATAGTATTCATTGTTTTCTCTTGTTCTCCTAAAGATGCTCCTTTATTTAATCTAAATGAAAAATAAGTTGTAAATCCTACTAACAATGGTAATATTAAATAATACCATCCTCCTGAACTAAGGCCATTAATAGGTGTCATAGACATTTGAAAACCTAAAGCACTATCTTCAAATAAAACAGGAAGCCGATATAATGATTCAAAGAAAGCAAAGAATAAAGGAAATTGAATAAAAGCAAATAAACATCCAGATAGGGGATTAATATTATACTTTTTATAAACATTCATCATTTCTTGACTTTTTAACATCATACTCTCTTGATCTTGACGATTGCGATATTTTTTTTCAATCTTATCCAAATCAGGTTTAGCCTTTTTTAATAATTCTGATTGTTTAGCTGGCTTTTGAGTTATTGGATACATTATTAATCTAATGAGTAATGTTGCTAATATAATAGCAATTCCATAATTACCAATTAAACTACCTAATTTAATTAATACCCAACATAGTGGTTTAACAAATATAGTTGTCCAAATTCCTTCATAACCTCCACTTGCTGGAGTAAATGAACTACAAGCAGGTAATTTATCTAAATTAAGTAAATTTTCAGTCTTCTTTTTATAGTCTTTTTTACTAATATCTCCAGCCTCTAAATCTTTTTTATATTTATCTTTTAATTCATTGATTGTTTTATTATATTTTTCAATGATATCCTTATCAGTCGGGGCACAAACAATATTAGATGGTAAATTTTGACCAGTACTTTCCATCTTTGTTACTTTTCCATCTGCTCCAATTAATTGTTTGGTACATCCCGTTAAAGTAAAAAGAGAAAGAAATAATATAAAAAAACAAAGTATATTTTTTTTCATGATTCCTCCTTATATATCTTTAAAGTTTTAAACGCTTCTTCTAAACTACTTTTTATCCCTTGATAATTTTTATCTAAAATACCTTTACCTAAAATAATAATACAATCAAATCCATTGCGATATTCGTATAAATCAATAATATTTCTAATAACTCTTTTATAATAATTTCGTTTCACGGCATTTCCTATTTTTTTTCCAACTGATATTCCAAAATGATATGTAGATGATCCATTGTAGTCTATGTATATTATATAATCTTTATATCTATAAGGACTTTTTTTATTTATTATTCGATGAAAATCATAATTATTTTTTAATATGTATTTTTTTTTCATTAAAATCACCTTTAATTAAGAAAAAAGCACTGACGAAGCAGTGATTTATTAATGAGATAAAACTTTACGTCCTTTTCTTCTTCTATTATTTATTATTTTAGTCTTCATTCTAGCCATAAAGCCCATTTTCTTACTTTTTCTACGATTATTTGGTTGATAAGTTCGTTTCATACTCCACCTCCGTTATTCTATAATATCTGCCTGCTTTATTAATTATATAGATATTTTTAATATTTGTCAATGATAAAAAAAGATTACTTAAAATAGTTATGCACAAAAAAAATAGTCATTTTGATTAATTAAACAAAGTTATACACACCTTATACACAAAATTGTGCATAAGTTTAGTGTACTTAATAACTTATGTGCATTACTTTAACAAAAAAAATGTGGATAACTCTAAAAATGCTACTTTAATTTAATATAAATGTGTGCATAAGTTTGTTTTTTTATTATTTATCCACATTTTTCTATCTTTTTTTCATTAAATAGTGTAAAATATTGTTTTAGAAGAGGAGATTACTTATGGATTTAGATAATATTTGGAAATCGTTTTTAGCAAAAGTTGAGAATCAAATGAATAGTATTTCCTATGAAACTTGGTTTTTACCAGCTAAATTACTAAGTTTAGAAAACGGAAAAGCTAAAATTTTAGTTCCTTCACATGTACATAAAAAAAATTTAAAGGAAAATTATATTGATTTAATTGAAGAAAAGTTTGCAGAAGTGACAGGAACTAATTTTAAATTTGAATTTTTTATTGAAGAAGAATTAGAAAATAATATTGTTATTGATACCAATGATATTGGAATTCCTTACTCTAACTTTGAAACTAATCTAGATCCTAAATATACATTTCAAACTTTTATAATCGGTCAAAGTAATAAATTTGCAGCAACTTCTGCTTTAGCTGTTGCTGAACAACCAGGTAATATGTATAATCCACTCTTTATTTATGGTTCCAGTGGTTTAGGTAAGACACATTTAATGCATGCTATTGGGAATTATATTACAGAAAATAGTAAGAAAAAAGTTCTTTATATTCCATGTGATAAATTTGTTTCTGACTTTGTAGAAATATGTAGGAAAAATTCTAATGATAATAATATAGATGCTACTAAACAATTTAAAAATAAGTATCGAGATATTGATGTATTAATTATTGATGATATCCATAATTTAGTAGGAGCTACTAGTGCTCAGCAGGAATTCTTTAATACTTTTAATGAATTATATAATAACAATAAACAGATTATTATATCTTCTGATCGTTCTCCAGATGATATAAAAAAATTAGAAGAGCGATTAAAAACTCGTTTTAATTGGGGGTTACAAATAGATATATTGCCACCAGAGTTTGAACTTAGAATGAATATTATTAATAAGAAAATAGAAATGCAAGAATTAGAAAATAAATTTCCCCTAGATGTTAAAGAATATATTGCTAGCAATTGTGTTGGTGATATTAGAAAATTAGAGGGGGCTATTACTAGAGTATACGCCTATGCTACTATAATGAATGGTGAAGATATTACCTTAGATTTAGCAATTGATGCTCTTAAAGATTTTTTTGTTAAATCAATCATATCTAAAAATAAAATAGATCAAGTTATTCAAATAGTTAGTGAAAACTATAATATTACTCCAGAAGATTTACGAAGCAAAAAGAAAACAAATAATATAGCAATTCCAAGACAAATAGCTATGTACATTTGTCGTATTTATTTAGAAGAAAACTTAACTAAAATTGGAATTGAATTTGGAGGTAAAAATCATACTACTGTTATGCACGCAGTTGATAAAATAAAAAATGAAATATTAAATAATGAAACACTAAATAGTGAAATTCAAAAATTAATTAATAAAATAAGATAATGTTCATAACTAAAAAATTAAAAACATTTTATGCACATACTTTTATCCCTTAATTTATAAATAATTAGAGTAGTTATGCACATTATTAACATTAATAATAAAAATATATTTATATTAATATAAATAATAAATAAAAGAAAATATAGAGTTTTTTTATAAAATTGGAGGTTTTTTATGAAATTTAAAATTAAGCAAAATATATTATTTGAACATTTAACTTATGTTATAAGAGGAATATCCTCTAAAAATTTAATTCCTATTTTAAATTGTATTAAATTTGACTTATTAGATGAAGGACTATACTTAACTAGTTCTGATAATGAATTATCAATTAAAACTTTCATTAAACAAAAAGATATTGAATCTATTGAACGATTAGGTTCTTTAGTTGTATCTGGACGTTTTATATATGATATTGTTAGAAAATTAGATAATGAGATTATAAATTTAGAAGAAATTATAGATTCTCAGGTTCTAATTACTACTTCAAAATCTTCTTTTAAATTAAATTGTAATAATGTTTCAGAATATCCTAATATAAATTTAGAGTTAGGTAAAAATCCTATATCATTATCACAACAAACTTTTAAAACGACTATTCATCAGACTATTTTCGCTACTTCTAATCAAGAATCTAGACCAGTATTAACAGGAATTAATTTTAAAATAAAGAATAATTTATTACAATGTACAGCTACTGATTCATATCGTTTAGCTAAAAAAACAATAGAATTAACAAATCCAGTAGAAGAAGATATAGATATAATAGTTCCAGCAAGGAATTTATTAGAAGTGATTAGGATGCTAAATCCAGAAGATAAAAATATAGATATACATATATTTAGTAACAAAATTATTTTTAATTTTGATAATATTATAGTAATGTCAAGATTAATAAATGGTACATATCCAGATACTAATAAATTGTTACCTACTGATTTTAAATTAAAAGTAAAATTTAAATTAGATGATTTATATGGAGCTATTGATCGTGCTTCATTACTTACTAATGAAGAAGAAAAGAATATTATAAAACTAGAAACAAAAGGGAATTTAGCTATTTTATCTTCTAATATTCCAGAAATTGGAAATGTAGAGGAACAACTAGAGATAGAAAAAAATATAGAAGATGAAATAAAAATTGCTTTTTCTTCAAAGTTTATGTTAGATGCTATTAAAATATTTGATAGTGTATCTGTTGAATTAAAATTTAATAGCGAAATTAAGCCTATTATTATTACTGATGGGACTAATGATAATTTAATTCAATTGATATTACCAATTAGGACATATTAAATGAAAAAGATATAAATAGTTAAGTATTTATTTCTTTTTTTTCAATATTCGAGCTTTTTCGCTATTTAATTGTATTATAAGATAATTATTCAAATTTTTTTGATATTTAGGGAGGAAATGGTTATGTTAAAAAATTATGAAATAAATAATGCGACTGTAGCTTTAATACCAGTAGATAAAAATACTACTAAAATATATGAAGAAGAAGCCGAATATACTGTAGAATGTAATACTAATAAGATAATAGCTGATAATTGTAAATTCTATGGAAGTTCTTATCAAGGAAGATGTGAAGGTACAAAATATTTAACTGGAATTAAATCAAAATTTCCAATCATTATCGAAGAATCAAGAAATATTATTTTCTTTCCTACTTCTTCATTTAGAAATAATCAAAACACTTGGGTAGCATTAAACAAGATTAAAGCCTATGATCAGTTGTCTTATGGAAAAAGTTATATTATTTTGAATAATGGTAAAAAAATATCATTAGATATATCTCTTTATTCACTAGATAATCAGTTTTGTCGCGCTAATTTATTAAAAGCTAAATTATATGATCGAAAAAACAGTTAAATAAGCAAAAAAGCTTATTTTTTTACTCTAAAATGTGATATAATTATATATAGGTACAGGGATATGTACTATACATATTTTTCTTTAAATGAGCTAAAAACATAAAATGAGGGATTATCATGATAATAAAAAAAATTAAATTAACTAATTTTCGTAACTATGATAAATTAGAAACAAGATTCTATAAAGGAATAAATATTATTTATGGTAAAAATGCTCAGGGAAAAACTAATCTATTAGAAAGTATTTATTTTTTAGCTTTAACTAAATCACATCGTTCTTTTATTGATAGTAATTTGATAAAAGAAAATAGGGAATATGCTATTGTTGAAGGCATTTTTAATAAGGAATTATTAGATACTAAATTAAAAATAGAGATAAAACAGAAAGAAAAACATTTACAAATAGATCAAAATAATATAAAAAAAGTAAATGATTATATTTCAAATGTAAATATAATTATTTTTTATCCCGATGATTTAGATTTATTAAAAGGTTCACCCCAAATAAGAAGAAGATATTTAGACTTACAATTATCTCAATTATATAGTAATTATTATATTTTAATTAATGAATATAATAAATTACTTCGAATGCGAAATGAATATTTAAAAAAAATAAATTTAGGTATTCCAATTGACATGAATTATTTTGAAATATTAACTAATTACCTTATCGATAAAGCAACTTTATTATATCGTATGAGATATAAATATATATTAAAAGTAAATGAAAATTGTACTAAAATATATAATGATATTATGAATCTTAATTTATTTTCAATTAAATATGTACCTAATATAGAAATAGATGAGTTTACAGATAATAATATAAAAAATTGTCTTAAAAAAATATATAAAGAAAAATATGATTATGATGTTAAAATGTGCTACACATCAGTAGGACCACATAAAGATGACTTTATTTTTATGTTAAATGATAAAAATTTAAAACAATTTGGTTCACAGGGACAACAACGAATTGCTGTGTTAGCTCTAAAATTATCAGAAATAAATATCTTTAAAAAATATAAAGATACAACTCCTATATTATTATTAGATGATATATTTAGTGAGTTAGATGATGATAAAAAAAATAATTTATTAAAATATATAAGTAAAGATATTCAAACTATTATTACAACAACAGAATTAAGTAATTTAGATAATAAATTAATCAAAAAAGCTAAATTATTTAAAGTAGAAAATGGACAATTAATTAAAATTAAAGAGGTGAAAGAAAATGAAACAAGAACATTATGATGCTTCTGATATACAAGTATTAGAAGGATTAGAAGCAGTCAGAAAAAGACCTGGTATGTATATAGGAACAACAAGTGTTAAAGGCTTACATCATTTAGTATGGGAAATAGTGGATAATGCTATCGACGAAGCTTTAGCTGGATATTGTGATGATATTGAAGTAATTATTAATCCTGATAATTCTATTACAGTAAAAGATGATGGTCGTGGTATTCCAGTTGGAATACATGCTAAAACAGGTTTATCGACAGTAGAAACAGTTTATACGGTATTACATGCTGGTGGTAAATTTGGTGGAGGAGGATATAAAGTATCTGGTGGACTACATGGCGTAGGTGCTAGTGTAGTTAATGCCCTTAGTAAATGGGTTGAAGTAACTGTATATCAAAATGGAAAAATATATCAAATACGTTTTGAAAATGGTGGTCATACAGTTGCTCCTTTAACAGAAATAGGTAATTGTGATATTGATAGAACAGGTACAACTGTAACTTTTAAACCAGATCCTTTAATATTTACTGATACAACAGTATTTGATTATGATACTTTAAGAACAAGAATTCGTGAATTAGCTTTTTTAAACAAAGGTTTACGTATTATTTTATGTGATGATAGAGTAGAAACAGAAAAGAAAAAAGAAGAATTTGTTTATGAAGGTGGAATAAGTGAATATGTTCAATTATTAAATTCAGGTAAAACACCAATTCATGATGAAATTGTTCATTTATCTGGTGAAAAAGATGATATTTCTTTAGAAGTAGCTTTACAATATAATTCAGGATATTCAGTTAATGTTTATTCTTTTACTAATAATATTAATACTTATGAAGGTGGTACTCATGAAGATGGGGTAAAAACAGCTTTGACAAGAATTATTAATAGTTATGCTAAAAAAGCTAAATTAATTAAAGACTCTAATGATTCATTAACTGGTGATGATGTTCGTGAAGGTTTAACAATGATTATTTCATGTAAACATCCAAATCCTCAATTTGAAGGACAAACTAAAACAAAATTAGGAAATAGTGAAGTTAGAAAAATAGCAAATGATATTTTTAGTGAAGGTTTTGAACGCTTTTTATTAGAAAATCCTGATGTAGCTAAGACAATAGTTGAAAAAGCTATGACAGCATCAAGAGCTAGGATAGCTGCTAAAAAAGCTCGTGAATTAACGCGTCGTAAAGGAGATTTAGATGTTGTTAATTTTGGTGGAAAATTAGTTGATTGTAAAGAAAAAGATCCTTCTGTTTGTGAAATCTTTTTAGTCGAGGGTGATAGTGCTGGAGGTTCAGCTATAAAAGGACGAGATAGTATGACTCAAGCTATTTTACCATTAAGAGGTAAAATACTTAATGTTGAAAAAGCCCGACTAGATAGAGCTTTAAGTAACGAAGAAATAAGAACTATTATAACAGCTTTTGGTACAGGAATAGGTGAAGATTTTAATTTAGATAAATTAAGATATGATAAGATTATTATAATGACAGATGCTGATGTTGATGGATCACATATAAGAGTTTTATTATTAACATTATTTTATCGCTTTTTTAGACCTATTGTGGAAGCAGGTCATGTATATGCTGCCCAACCACCTTTATTCTGTATAAAACATGGAAAAGTTATTAAATATGTTTTAAATGAAGAAGAAAGGGATGAATATATTGCTTCATTATCTCCAAATACTAAATATGATATGATGCGAATGAAAGGTTTAGGAGAAATGGATGCTGAGGAACTAAATGAAACAACTATGGATATTAATACAAGAATATTAAGAAAAATAACGGTTGATGATGCTATGTCAGCAGATGATATTTTTTCAAAATTAATGGGTGAAGAAGTTGAACCGAGAAGAAAATTTATTGAAGAAAATGCTCATTATGTTGAAAATTTAGATATATAGGAGGTGAACAATGGATCATAGTAGAGATAGATTAGAAGAAAATAATATAGTAAATGAGGTAAAAAGTTCTTTTATTGAATATTCAATGAGTGTTATTATAGCTCGTGCTTTACCTGATTTACGAGATGGATTAAAACCTGTTCACCGAAGAATATTATATTCAATGTATGAATCAGGATATACTCCAGATAAACCACATAAAAAGAGTGCTAGAATTGTCGGAGATGTTATGGGAAAATATCATCCACATGGTGATTCTAGTATATATGAAGCTATGGTTAGAATGGCACAAGATTTTAGTTATCGTTATATGCTTGTTGATGGTCATGGTAATTTTGGTAATATTGAAGGTTATGGAGCAGCAGCGATGCGTTATACTGAATCACGATTATCAAAAATATCTCTTGAATTATTAAGAGACATAAATAAAGATACTGTAAATTTTGTTCCTAATTTTGATGAATCAGAAAAAGAACCAGAAATATTACCTTCTAGGTTTCCTAATATTTTAGTAAATGGAACAATGGGAATAGCCGTTGGAATGGCAACTAACATTCCACCACATAATTTGGGTGAAGTAATTGATGGTTGTATTGCTTATATAGATAATCCTGATATTGATGTTTTAGGATTAATGGAACATATTAAAGGACCTGATTTTCCAACTGGTGGTATTATTTTAGGTAATAGTGGTATAAAGAAAGCTTATGAAACAGGAAGAGGAACTATCACTATAAGAAGTAAAGCACGAATAGAAGAAAACAACGGTAAGAGTTTTATTATAATTGATGAAGTACCATATGGTGTTAATACACAAGAATTAAAAAATAAGGTAGCTGATTTAGTTCATAATAAAGTAATTGATGGTATTGCTGATTATCATACTGATTTAAAAGATGGTATAAAAATAACTATTACTTTAAAGAGAGATGCTAATCCTAAAGTAGTATTAAATAATTTATATAAACATACTGCTTTTCAATCAAATTTTGGTATTATATTTTTAATGTTAGATCAAGGTGTTCCAAAAACACTTGGACTTAAAGATATTATATCTAAATATATTGATTATCAGCGTGAAGTAATATATAGACGTACTAAATTTGATTTTGACAAAGCTGAAAAACGTGTTCATATATTAGAAGGTTATAAAATAGCTTTAGATCATTTAGATGAAGTTATTAAATTAATTAGAGAATCAGAAACTGATCAAATAGCTAAAGATGAATTAATGGCTAGATTTAATCTTACAGAGGTACAAGCTGATGCTATTTTAGAATTAAGATTAAGAAGATTAACAGGTTTAGAAAGAGCTAAAATAGAATCTGAGTTAGCTAATTTATTAGAATTAATTGATAAATTAAAAGCTATTTTAGCATCTGATGCAAAAATATTAGACATTATTAAAACAGAATTATTAGAAATAAAAAATAAGTATGCAGATGAAAGAAAAACAGACATTGATATGACAGCAATTGATTATATTGAAGATGAATCTCTAATACCAGTTGAAGATATAATTGTTACTTTAACACAAAAAGGTTATATAAAAAGAGTAGCTAGTGATACATATAAAACACAAAACCGTGGTGGTGTAGGTATTAAAGGAATGACTACTAACGAAGAAGATTATGTTGAAAATCTAATAACAATGACTACTCATGATTACATATTATTTTTTAGTAGTAAAGGTCGTGTTTATCGAATTAAAGGTTATGAAGTACCATTATTTAATAGACAATCAAAAGGTATTCCAATAATTAATCTATTACCTCTTGATAAAGATGAAGAAATTAAGGTTATGTTAAAAGTTTCTAAAAATGAAGAAAATTCATTTATTGTATTTTGTACACAAAGTGGATTAGTTAAAAGGACAAATATAAAAGAATTTGAAAATATTAGAGCAAATGGAAAAATAGCTATTACATTGAAAGAAAATGATAATTTATTAGATGTTAAAAAAACAACTGGAAATGATGAAATATTAATAGCTTCATCTAATGGTAGAATGATTCGTTTTAATGAAAGTGAAATAAGAATCATGGGTCGTAGTGCAGCTGGAGTTAAAGGAATTGATGTTGGAAACGGTCATGCAGTTGGTTGTGAAATTGCATCTAGCATAAATAAGATATTGGTAGTAACAGAGAAAGGTTATGGAAAACAAACTAGATTAGATGAATACCGAAAAACACATCGTGGAAGTAAGGGAGTAAAAGCTTTAAATATTACCGAAAAAAATGGTAATATTGTGTCTTTCAGAATAGTCAAAGGTGATGAGGATTTGATGATAATAACTAATGCAGGAACAATAATTAGATTATCATTAGAGCAAGTATCATCTACGGGTCGTATTTCTCAAGGGGTTAGATTATTGCACTTAAAAGATGGTCAAAGTGTTAGTTCTATTGCTATATTAGATAAAGAAATTAACGAAAAGGAGACGAAAAATAAGTATAAATAAAAAAAGCTAAGATATTAAAAATAAGTAATGTCTTAGTTTTTCTTATTAATAAGATAAAATAAAAATATATGTTTCACGTGAAACATAGAATAACATTTTTTATCTTATTATTATATTTTATTTAATGTTTCACGTGAAACATTAAATAAATGTTATATTAAAAGTAAAAAAAATGAAAGTCACAAACAATATTAGATGAAAGTTGATTTTTCTTTATAAATATTATATACTTTTTTTAGCACAACATTCATATTTGAAACAGGTCAGGATTGGAAAATAGCAGCCTTAAGAATCACTGAATGTGTGTGCTTTTTTATTATAATGTTTCACGTGAAACATAGGAGTAATTATGAATGAAAAATATATGAAAATAGCTTTAAATGAAGCTAAAAAGGCAGCAAAAAATGATGAAGTACCAGTTGGAGCTGTTATAATACAAAATAATAAAATAATATCAAAAGCTTATAATAAAAAAGAAAAAAGTAAAAATATAATAAAACATGCTGAAATAATAGCAATTGAAAAAGCAAATAAAAAAAACAAAAGTTGGCATTTAGATGATTGCATTATTTATGTTACTTTAGAACCTTGTATGATGTGTATGGGAGCTATTATCGAATCTCATATAAAAAAAATAGTATATGGCTGTAATTCAAAAAAATATGGCGTAGTAGAATTTATTAATCAATTACCAAAAAAAATAAAAAATAATTACAAAATAGAAATACAATCTGGAATACTTCATGATGAATGTAAACAAATATTACAAACTTTTTTTCAAAATAAAAGAAAAAAATAGGAGGTATAAAATATGTATCAAGCTTTGTATAGAAAGTATAGATCAAAAAATTTTGATGATTTAGTTGGACAAAATGTTGTTACTAAAACATTAAAAAATGCTATAGGTAATAATCAAATTACTCATGCTTATTTATTTACTGGACCACGTGGTACTGGAAAAACAAGTGTTGCAAAAATATTTTCTAAGATGTTAAATTGTCAAAATTTAATTAATTATATTCCATGTGAAATTTGTGTATCGTGTACACAAATTAATAATAATCAAAATATAGATGTAATAGAAATTGATGCAGCTTCAAATAATGGTGTAGATGAAATTAGAGAAATTCGAAATAAAGTAACCTTAGTTCCAACAAATAGCTTATACAAAATATATATAATTGATGAGGTACATATGTTGACTACACAAGCTTTTAATGCCTTGTTGAAAACATTAGAAGAACCACCAGAACATGTTATTTTTATTTTAGCTACTACTGAACCACAGAAAATACCAAAGACTATATTATCAAGATGTCAACGTTTTGATTTTAAAAAATTATCTATTGATGAAATTGTGTCAAGATTAAAATATATTAGTGATAAAGAAAAAATTAATATTACTGATATAGCTTTGAAAGAAATTGCTTTACTGTGCGATGGTGGTATGCGTGACTCAATTAGTTTATTGGATCAAGCTCATTCTTATTGTGATGATGAAATTACAATAGATGAAATTCATGAAATAAATGGAACTATTACGAAAATAGAAATTTTTAACTTTTTAACATTGTTATTTGAAAAAAAGATAGTTGAAATAATTAATTTGATTGAAAAATATGATCAACAAGGAAAAAATTTAATCAAAATAATGCAAAATTTAATTGATGAATTAAAAAATCTATTAATATATAAAAATGTCCCATCTTTTTTTGATAATAATGATTATGATCAATTTTTTAATAAATTTGATATTAGTAATGAATATTTATATAAAACTGTAAAAAATTTTTCATCTATATTTAGTGAAATGAAAAAAACGAATAATAGTAGAATTCTTTTTGAAATAGAGATAATTAAAAATATTAATATTAATGAAGAAGAAAGTGCTGTTTTTACAAATAATCAATGTATTAATAATGAAAAAAATGTTCAAAAAAGAGAAACATTAAAAAAAATAGATAATAAAGAAAGTTTAAATAATGATGACATAAAAAAAGTAAGAATAAATAATAGTTTATTAAACGTATCTAAAAAAAAGAGAGAGTTGTTTAAACAAGAATTAAAACATTTAAAAGAAAAAATTAGTGATACTTCATTGATAAATATTGTTGAATTGATTTTAGATGGAGAATTAAAAGTGGTGTCTGAATTAAATTTAATATTTGTGTATCCAACTGATTTATTGGCTGAAGTTTTTAATTCTAATCTAGAAAAAATTGAATTGGTATTAAAGAAAGCTTATAATATCGATTATAAGCCAATAGCAGTAGCAATAGATGAGTGGGATGTAATAAAAAATGATTATAATAAAAAAGAAAAAATTTATACTTATATTGAAGAACCCACTAAAGAGTTAAAAAAAGAAAAAGAAATAATACAAAATGAGGAAAAAAATGAAATAGATTTACTATTTAATGATATAATAGAGTATAGTTAGAAAGAAGGTATAATTATGAATATGCAAGCAATGATGAAGCAAGCACAAAAACTTCAAAAAGATATGTTAAAAACACAAGAAGAAATAAATAATACAGAATATGAGGGAAAATCATCTATAGTAACAGTAAAAATGAATGGTAAGAAAGAGTTATTAAGTGTAAAAATAAATTCAGAAATGTTTGAAGTAGAAGATTTAGAATTATTAGAAGATATGATAGTAGTTGCTATAAATGATGCTGTTCATAAAATTGATGATGATACTGAAAAAAAACTAGGAGCATATACTAAAGGAATGCCAGGTTTATTTTAATGAATTATTATCCCAAGACAATTCAAAATTTAATAGAGTGTTATAATAAATTACCTAGTATTGGAAAAAAAACAGCTGAAAGATTAGCATTAGCAACGTTAAATTTAGATCAAAATGTTATTGATTTATTTACTAAATCTTTAATTGATTCAAAACAAAAAATAAAGAAATGTAGTAAATGCAATAATTATTGTGAAAAAGAATTTTGTGATATATGTCTAGACGATATGAGAGATAGTAAAATATTATGTGTAGTAGAAGATCCTAAAAATATTATTTTATTTGAAAGATTAGGTATTTTTAAAGGTAAATATCACGTTTTAGATGCCTTAATATCACCCTTGGAAGATATATCTCCAGAAGATATTAATTTGGAAAAATTAATTAAAAGAGTTGATAGTGAGGATATTAAAGAAATAGTATTAGCTCTAAAACCTAGTATTGAAGGTGAGACTACGTCATTATATATATCTAAAATATTAAAAGACAAAGATGTACTAGTAACAAAGATAGCTCATGGAGTACCTCTTGGAGCTGATATTGATTATGTAGATTCATTAACTTTGGAATTAGCTTTAGAAAATAGGAAAGAAATATCTGATTAATTAATTCTAAATTAGATAATTAAACATAAATTATATTGGTGATATAATGAAATATTTTTTTAAAATATTAAAAAAAGTAATATTTAGTGCTTTTTTGTTATATGGATATAATTTATTAGCTAGTCCTATTAACTTAGTCATACCAATTAATATTTTTACTGTTTTATCTGTATGTTTTCTAGGAATACCAGCTATTTTATCACTTGTTTTTTTATTAATTTCTTTTTATTAATAAGATTGTATTTTTAAATATGCTTTTAATGAAGTGAAAGGAATTATTTTTTATGATACTTGATAATTTCAAATTAGAACAACCTATAAGTTATAAATATTTAATAAATTCTATTAGAAAAAATAAAACTTCACATGCCTACATAATTGAATGTAATGGTTATACTAAAGGTTATGATTTCTCTATAGCTTTTATTAAGTTTTTATTGTGCCCTAACCATTATACTAATTTAACTAATTGTAATAATTGTTATCAATGTAAAATTATTGATAATCATAATTTTTTGGAATTAAAAATAATTGAAGCTAATGGTCAATGGATAAAAAAAGAACAATTATCAGAATTACAAAAAGATTTTACTAGAAAAGCTGTTATAGGGGGGCAAAAAATTTATTTAATTAAAGATGCTGAAAAAATGAATCAAGCAGCAGCAAATTCTATTTTAAAATTTTTAGAAGAACCATCACCAGGAATAATTGCTATATTATTAACACAAAATATTAATCAATTAATGGATACAATTATATCTAGATGTCAAATAATTCATTTAGAAAAAGATAGTAATAATGAAGATAAAAAAAAGAAAATAGCTGGTTTTATTTTTAATAGTCAGAATGAAATTAATGAGTTTTTAGAAAATGATGCAGAATTTTTTATAGAATTTATAATGGAGTATATTAATTATTTTGAAAAAAATAAATATAGAACTATTATTTTAAAAAATAAAAAGTATTTAGAAATATTTGATGATCGAAAAAAAATGACTATTGGATTACAAATTATGATATTATTATATCAAGATATTTTAAACTATATTTTAGATAAAAAGTTGGAATATTTTGATAATATAGATATCATTAAAAATATTTCTTTAAATAATAATATAGATACTATATCTAGTAAAATAAAAATAATTTATAGTGTCATTGAAAATATAAATTATAATGTTAACTTAAATTTAGTGTTGGACAAGCTAATAATTAAAATGGGAGATGTGAAAAGTGTGCAGAATAGTTGGAATTGAGTTTAATGGGCAACATAATATAAATTATCTATTAGATAAACAGGAACAAATACATGTTGGAGATTTTGTAATTGTAGAAAATAGTCAAGGTAAATTGTTTGCTAAAGCAGTATCTATTTATAATCGTGATTCTGAAATAACTCAAGAATATAAGCTAGTTAGAAAAGCTAGTAGAGATGATATAGTAAAAAATAATAAAAATATTGAAATAGAAAAAAAAGCTTTAAAAAAATGTAAAGAACTTGTAAATAAATATGAATTAAATATGTATATTTTAGATGCTAATTACACTTTTGATCATAATCAATTAACTTTTCATTTTTTAGCTAATAATCGAGTAGACTTTAGAAGATTAGCTAAAGATTTGGCAACTATTTATAAAACTAGAATTGAATTGAGGCAAGTAGGGGTTAGAGATAAAGCTAAAAATGTTGGTGGGTGTGGGCAATGTGGAATGCCTATTTGTTGTTCTAAATTTTTAAAAGATTTTGATTCTGTATCTATAAATATGGCTAAAAATCAAAATATTGCTTTAAATCCTAATAAAATAAATGGCGTATGTGGTAGATTATTATGTTGTTTAAAATATGAAGATGAATGTTATAAAGAATGTCGAAAAAATTTACCTAATGTAGGGAAAAAAGTAGAAACAGAAGCTGGGATTGGAAAAGTAACTAGTGTTGATATTTTAAAAGAAAGTTATAAAGTACTTTTAGATAATAATGAAGTAATTGATGTGATGGGGTCAAAAATTGAAAGTAATTAATTATTTATTAGGATATAAAAATTTATCAATAGTACAAAATACTGATATGTTTAATTTTTCACTTGACTCAGTACTATTAGCTAACTTTGTTACTATAAATAAAAAAGCAAATAAAATATTAGATATAGGCTGTGGTAATGCTCCAATACCCTTAATTTTATCAACTAAAACGAATGCTAATATTATAGGAATTGAAATTCAAAAAGAAGTTAGTGAATTAGCTTTTGAAAGTATTAAACTAAATAAGTTAGATAAACAAATTACAATAATTAATGATGATATTAATAAATGGTATTTAGATCAAGAAGTAAATCAATTTGACATTATATTATCTAATCCACCGTTCTTCAAATATAGAGATACATCTAATTTGAATGATAGTATATATAAACAAATAGCACGTCATGAAATTAAATTAAATTTAAGTCAATTATGTATGATAAGTAAAAATATGCTTAAAACAAATGGTGTTTTAGCTTTAGTACATCGACCAGAACGATTAATTGATATTATAATAGAGATGCGTAAAAATAATATTGAGCCTAAAAGGATTCAATTAGTATATCCATCTCCTAATTCTGATGCTAATATTTTATTAATTGAAGGTAGAAAAAATGGAAAACCAGGTTTAAAATTTCTACCACCACTATATAGTCACTTAGCTAATGGTGAATATACAGATCAAATTAAAAAATTTTTTGTTGATAGTAGGTGATAACATGATTCAAAAAAGTTATGATAATAGTCCAACTCTTTTTTTGATACCAACACCAATAGGTAATTTAGATGATATAACATATAGGACTATTAAAATATTAAATGATGTTGATGTTCTTTTTTGTGAAGATACTAGAGAAACTAGTCAATTATTAAATTATTTAAAAATAAAGAAACCATTAATAAGTAATCATAAATTTAATGAAACTAAAAATTATAATAAAATTTTAAAATATTTACAAAGTGGTAAGTCAGTTGGTTTGGTAACTGATAGAGGTACGCCAGTTATTAGTGATCCAGGATATGAATTAGCTACGTTTGTAATTAGTCAAGGGTATAATGTTACAGCACTTCCAGGGGCTACTGCTTTAGTTCCAGCTTTGATTACTTCTGGAATAAAACCAGCTCCTTTTCTTTTTTATGGTTTTTTAAATAGTAAAAAAAGTCATCGTATAAAAGAATTAGAAAATATAAAAAATTTACCATTTACTATAATTATATATGAGTCACCACACCGTTTGATAGATACATTAAATGATTTGGGTGATATCTTGGGAAATAATAGAAAAATAAGTATTTCCCGGGAAATATCTAAAAAATATGAAGAAATTACTAGAGGAACAATAGCTCAAATATTAGCTTTAAACTTAGAAGTGAGAGGTGAATATGTCATTGTTATATCAGGAAATAATGATAATTTAAAATATCAAAATTTGACAATTGAAGAACATATTAATCTTTACTTACAAGATTATGACAATTATAAAGAAGCTATAAAACAGGTGGCCAAAGAGCGTAATATGAAAAAAAGTGAAGTATATGATATATATCTAAAAAATAGGAGAGATAAATAGTGAAATTGATAGTAGGTTTAGGTAATCCTGGATGTGAATATAATAATACAAGACATAATGTTGGTTTTATGGTTATTGATAATATTGTATCTAAATTAGGAATATCTTATTCATCAAAATTTAATGGAGAATATGCTGTATATAATTATAATAAAGATAAAATTATTTTATTAAAACCACAAAAATATATGAATTTATCTGGTGAAGTAATAAAAAAATATGTTGATTATTTTAAAATTAATATAGATGATCTTTTAATTATTCATGATGATTTAGATACTATTCTAGGTAATTTAAGGCTACGTATGCAGGGTAGTAGTGGTGGACATAATGGTTTAAAAAATATTGAGTATAATTTGAAAACACAAAAATATAAGAGAATAAAAATTGGTATTTCTAATAACAAACAAATATCAACTGTAGATTATGTGTTAGGTAAATTTTCAAAGGAAGAAATGATTACTTTATCTAAGGTAATTAATATAACTTATAATCTTTTTCAAGATTATTTAGTTATGTCATATGAAAATCTAATGAATAAATATAATCAAAAAAATCATGATTAGGGGGAAAATATGTCTATTTTTGAACAAATTTTATTACCAGATTCTACAAAAGAAATATCTGGTTTGACTAATGAATTAAAAGCTTTGTATTTAGCTAATTACTGTAAAAAACAAAAAAAATCAATATTACTAGTTACCTCTACTCTGTATGAAGCTAATCTTTTATATAAAAAAATACTTAATTATTATCCAAATACTTTATTTTTTCCAATGGATGATTTTTTAACTAGTGAAGCTTTAGCAATTAGTCCTGAGTTAAAATTTACTAGACTTGAAACTTTAAGTTTGATAAATAATAATATTAATCAAATAATTGTGACTAATTTAATGGGATATTTAAGATATTTACCTTTAAAAAAAGTATACGATAGATGTAAAATAAAGTTAAAAGTTAATGATGAATATGAGTTATCAACATTAGTTAAAAAATTATACAATTTAGGTTATGAACGTGAGACATTAGTCAATAAGACAGGAGAAATAGCTGTTCGTGGATTTGTATTAGATTTATTCCCTATTAATTTTAATAATCCTATTAGAATTGAATTCTGGGGTGACGAAATTGAAAGTATTAGAGAATTTAATATTGATAGTCAATTAACTATAAAACAGTTAAAAGAAGTGGAATTAGTACCTATAACTGAAACAATAATAGATAGTGAAAAAGATAATAAACTAATTAAGCATCGAAATATGATTAATTATGTAGAGGTTACTAATATTAATAATTATATTAAAGATCCATTAGTATTTTATATTGATTATAATAATATTCAAAATCAGTATGAATTGTTATTACAAGAAATAGAGGAATATAATAGAAATAATGATTTAGATATTAATACGAAATATATGCATGATTTGGATGATATAAAAATATCAGATGTATACTATTTATCTAATTTTGATAATCAGGTACTACCTAATGTAAAAAAATATAAGAGCAGAACCTTGGAAAATTTTAATTGTTCTATTAATCAAATAATAGAGCAATTAAAAGAATATATAAAAAACAAAAAAATAGTTATTATTTGCTTAAAAGATCGTTATCAATTTGACCGTATAACTAAAATGATAAATTCAAATGATATGATATTAACTAATGAAAATGAAATTTTTGAAAATAAAATTAACGTTATTATAAAAAAAATAGATGAAGGATTTATTTTTAATAATTATATTGTTATAAGTGAGAAAGAATTATTTAATCAAAAATCAGAAAATCAAGTATATAAAACTAATTTTAAATATGGATCAAGAATAAGGGATATTAATAAATTATCTATTGGTGATTATATAGTTCATAATGTAAATGGTATCGGTATTTATAAGGGAATACAGACTTTAGTCAAAAAAGGATTAAAAAAAGATTATTTAGTATTAGAATATAGAGATGGGGATAAATTATATATTCCAGTAGAACGATTAGAATTGATAACTAAGTATTCAGCATCTGATGGGCAAGTTCCTAAATTAAATAAATTAGGTGGAACGGAATGGAAAAAAACTAAATTAAAAATTAAAGATAAAATAAAAAATATAGCTGGAGATTTATTAAAATTATATGCAGAAAGAGAAAGTACTCAAGGTTTTTCTTTTAAAAAAGATAATCAGTTACAATTACAGTTTGAAAAAGAATTCATATATGAGGAAACACCAGATCAAATAAAAGTTATTGAAGAGATAAAAAAAGATATGGAAAGACCACACCCAATGGATAGATTATTATGTGGTGATGTTGGTTATGGAAAAACAGAAGTAGCTTTTAGAGCTATTTTTAAAGCTATTATGTCGGGAAAACAAGTAGCTTTATTATGCCCTACAACTATATTATCATCGCAACATTTTAATAATAGCAAAGAACGATTTAAAAGTTTTCCTGTTGAAATAGAATTATTAAATCGATTTGTAAATTCAAAAAAGCAAAAAGAGATAATAGAAAGAGTAAAAGAAGGAAAAGTAGATTTATTAATTGGAACTCATCGAATTTTAAGTAAAGATATTAATTTTAAAAATTTGGGATTATTAGTTGTAGATGAAGAACAACGTTTTGGGGTAACTCATAAAGAAAAAATAAAACAATATAAAGCTAATATTGATGTTTTAACTTTGTCAGCAACTCCTATACCTAGAACATTGCAAATGTCAATGACAGGTCTTAGAAGTTTATCATTAATTGAGACAGCACCTTCTAATAGGTATCCTGTTCAAACTTATGTTTTAGAAGAAAGTAATCAAATAATAAAAGATGCTATTTATAAAGAAATAGCACGTAATGGTCAGGCTTTTATTTTATATAATCGAGTAGAAAATATGGATTTAAAATTAGCTGAGCTACAACGTTTAATACCAGAAGCTAGTTTTGGTATGGCTAATGGTAGAATGAATAAAAATCAGTTGGAAAAAGTAATGTTGGATTTTATTAATCATAAATTTAATGTTATGCTTTGTACAACTATAATCGAAACAGGTATTGATATACCATCTGTTAACACACTAATTATAATTGATGCTGATCATTTTGGATTATCCCAATTATATCAAATTAGAGGTAGAGTAGGTAGAAGTGATAAAATAGCTTATTGTTATTTGATGTATAAAAAGGGTAAAGTATTAAGTGATATAGCAACGAAACGACTTAGTGCTATTAAAGAATTTACAGAGCTTGGTAGTGGTTTTGCTCTTGCCATGCGTGATTTAGCTATTAGAGGTGCTGGAGATCTTTTAGGGAGTGAACAAGCTGGATTTATAGATAGTGTGGGAGTTGAGTTGTTCATTAAAATGTTAAATGAAGAAGTTGATAGGTTAAAGGGTAAAGAAGTAGTAGAGGAAACAAAAGAACAGCCTTACTTAGAAGTATCAACATCTATTAGTGATAATTATGTTAGTGAAGAAGATTTAAAGATGGAAATACATAAAAAAATAAATAATATTCAAACTCTTGAAGATATTTCTATAATAAAAAATGAATTGGAAGATCGTTTTGGTAAAATAGATGAAGATCTTACTATTTATATGTATGAAGAATTATTTGAATCCAAAGCTAAAAATTTAGATATAAAAAAAATCAGGCAAACTAAAGATAATATTAGTATAACTTTAACATCAGAATTAACTAATAATATTAATGGTGACAACTTATTTATCAATTTATATTCATTAACTAAATACATAAAGTTTTCTATGATAGATAAAGAATTAACAATTACTTTAAACAATATAAATAAATTAGATAAACACTATGTATATTATATGATTGATATGTTGGATATTATAAATGAAGCAATAAAAAAATGAATAGTATAATTTAATCACTATTCATTAAAAAATATATTGGTATTATTTAAGTACATAATATATTTTTTTTATTCTTATTATTTAATATAATTTTTTGATTAAAATTCAATTTTAGATATAATAGTAGAGTGACAATATTCACAAACACTAGAAATATAATGAAGAAATTCAATAGTTGTTTTAATTTCTTTATTTCTAATTAAAGTTAATAAATATTTTTACATAGTTAAAGATTAATAAAGTGGTAGACATTATTAAACCCAATATAGAAATAATTAGATGAGTCTTCATAAGAACCTCAAAAATTGAAATTATGACTTACTATCAATTTATATATTGAAAGATAGAAATCCAATAATCAATAGTATTAATAATTATTTAAATTTTTTCATATAATACACCATTAATACTATAGCATAATTTTAGTATTTTCTATTAAAAAAATTATTTATCTTCTAATACTTCTACAATGTTAGGTATAATTTGTTTTTTACGAGATATAACATTGGGTAAAAAATAACCTTGAACTAAAGAATCAATATCAAAAGCTTTTTCTATTATATCTTTAGCTTTATCATTGTAATAAAGATATGATCCTTCTTTAATAATATCAGTTATAAATAAACATACTATAGGATAATCTTGATTACTAGCTGTTTCATTAATTTCAAATATCAATTTATCTTTTTTCTTTTGAATTTCAGCAATGTTTAAAGTATTAACTTGTCCAATCCCAATTTTTATATTATCAACAATAAAAGTTTTAAAATCATCAAATAATATTTCTTCACAATTTTTATTTTTAATGGAAGAACCATCAGTAAACATTTTAAACGCATAATTATTAAGTTCAACATCAGCTAATATAGCTAAATCTTTAGCCATATTTTTATCTATATCAGTAGTAGTAGGAGACTTAAATAATAAAGTATCAGAAATAATACCAGATAGTAATAAACCAGCTATATTTTTGGGAATTGGAATATTATTTTCTTTATATAACATACAAACAATAGTGCATGTACTTCCAACAGGCATATTTCTAAAATTAATAGGTTGACTTGTCCCAATTGTTCCTAATCGATGATGATCAATAATTTCTATAATATTAGCTTCATCTAATCCTTCAACACTTTGACTAAATTCATTATGATCAACTAGAATAACTTTTTTTCTTGTTTTATTAATAGTATCATTAATCTTTATTATACCTAAACATTCTTTATTTTTATTAATAACGGGGTAATTAGTATAACGATATTTATTAGCAGCATCAATAAAATCTTTAACATAATCTTTATCATTAAAAATAATAATATTATCTTTTTGCATTAATGTTTCAGCATAATTACATAGGCTAATTAATTTAACGACATTAAAAGTTCTAAGTGCTGTTCTAATAATATTAACTTTATTTTTTTTTGCTAATTCAATATGTTCAGGTTTAATATAATTATTACCAGTTATAATAATTAATTTAGCTCTAGATTTAATGGCATATTCGATAATACTATGACGATCTCCTATAATCAAAATAGTATTATTATCTATGTCAATATTTTCTAAAAAAGTGGTACTACGATATGAAGCAACTAGAACATTACCTCTAATTTCATCATCAAATTGAAGTAAAGGTGTTCCATTTATAGTATCAATAATATTATCAAAAGAAGTATAGATTTTATTATAATCTAGTCTAATTAAATCATCAATAACATCTTTTAAAAATAATAAACCTTGAAATTTATTACTATCATTAATAATAGGTATAGATGAAAGAACATTGTTCTTCATATAATTGATAACATTATATAATGAATCTTTTTGATTGCAATATAAATTTTTAGGATAATTGATATCTCTAATTTGTAATTTAACATCATTTAAATAAGCAGGTGCAGGTATATCAAAATAATTTAAAACGAAAGTTGTTTCGTTATTGAGATCACCTAAGATACGTGGGGTAGTATTTTCCCCTAATTTATTCTTTAAATATGAAAGAGCAATAGCGCTACATACACTATCAGTATCAGGTTTACGATGACCAAATATAAATGTCGGTTTCATATAATTCCTCCTTTTTAGATTATTCAATTATAACACATTAATATAATTTTGCAAGTATAAATATTTAAATAATTACCACAATAGATATAGAAGGGTGATATTGTGCAACAAACGGGAATGGTTCGTAAAATAGACGATTTAGGAAGATTAGTATTACCAAAAGAAATAAGAAAAAATCTACGTATTAGGAATGGTGATTATTTAGAATTTATAATGCAAAATGAGTATTTGATATTAAAAAAACATTCTAAATTAAAAGATTTAACTAACTTTTCACAAGAATTAGTTGATTCTGTATATCAATTTTTAAAACATGATATATTTATAGCTGATAAAGATAAAATTATTGCTTATAGTGGAAATGATAAAAAGAAGTATTTAGGTCAGGAAATTAGTTATGATTTAGAAAATGCTATACAAAGGAGAGAATCATTACTAGAAAATCATATTAAATATTTATCTATTACTAAAGATATTATAATCAATTGTAGCTATGTGAGAGACTCTATTATAGTAGAAGGAGATGCAGTAGGTATTATTGTTATGTTTTCTGAAGATAATAAATTAACAGATTCTGATATGAGAGTTATAAAAATATTATCTTCATTTTTAAATAAGTACCTTGAAAATTAAACTTATATATGCTATAATATGTGCATTGAAAGGCAATGAAAGAAAGAAAAATGTGGATTATTTAAAGAGAGCTTGATTAGGTGTAAACAAGTAATAAGAAGCATTGTAAATGGTTCTGGAGCCGAAAAATCGATATGTAGATTTTTACGTTTACTGCGTTAAAGTATTGAGTGTATATTATTATAATATAAATTAAGGTGGTATCGCGCTAACACGTCCTTATATAGGATGTGTTTTTTTAGGAGGAAGTATGAGATATTTTGAAAAAATAAGTTTTGAACAATTTAAAAAAGATATAGATAATAATGAATCTTTATATCGAGAATATCAATTACCATATCGCAAAACAAAATATGCAGCTGCCTATGATTTTATAGCTTTATTCGATTATACTCTAAAACCAGGAGAAATAAAAAAAATACCTACTGGTGTTAAAGTCGTAATGGAAGATGATGAAGTATTATTACTACTTGATAGAAGTAGTATGGGTTTTAAATATAATGTTCGAATGTGTAATCAAGTAGGAGTAATTGATAAAGATTATTATAATAATATAGATAATGAAGGGCACATATGGATAAAGATACAAAATGAAGGAAATATTGATTATGTTGTAAAACGAGGTGATGGTATGTGTCAAGGTTTATTTATTAAATATTTAACAACGAATAGTGAAAAAGAAAATTATATTGAAAGAACAAGTAATTATTAAGGAGGAGCTATGGAAAAAGAAAAATATTATATATCAACAGCTATTGCTTATACTTCTGGTAAACCACATGTAGGAAATACTTATGAAATTGTTTTGGCTGACGCTATAGCGCGTTATAAGCGATTAACAGGATACGATGTCTATTTTCAAACAGGAACTGATGAACATGGACAAAAAATTGAAGAAAAAGCCCTTAAGTTAAATAAAAAACCTCAGGAGTTTGTAGATGAAGTAGCACTAGAAGTACAAAGAGTATGGGATTCACTTAATACTAGCTATGATAAATTTGTTAGAACAACTAATCCACACCATGAAGAAATAGTAGGTAAAATATTTAAAAAATTATATGATCAAGGGGATATCTATAAGGGAAAATATGAAGGCTTATATTGTACCCCATGTGAATCATTTTTTACTGAATCACAATTAGTTGATGGTAAATGTCCTGATTGTGGTAGAGAAGTTAGTAAAGCTAGTGAAGAAGCATACTTTTTTAAACTAGATAAATATACAGATAGATTAATTAAACATATAGAAGAAAATCCTGAATTTATTGAGCCAGCAAGTCGCCGTAATGAAATGATTAATAATTTTTTAAAACCAGGATTACAAGATTTATGTGTATCAAGATCTTCTTTTAAATGGGGAATACCTGTACCTTTTGATAAAGATCATGTCATTTATGTATGGATAGATGCTTTAACTAACTATATAACTTTTTTAGGGTATGATCCAGATGGTAACCATGATGATAAATTTCTTAAATATTGGCCGGCAGATGTTCATTTAATTGGTAAAGATATATTAAGATTTCATACAATATATTGGCCAATTATGTTAATGGCTCTAGATTTACCTTTACCTAAGAAAATATTTGGTCATCCTTGGTTATTATGTGATAATGATAAAATGAGTAAATCAAAAGGTAATATTGTATATGCTGATGATTTAACTAAAATTTATGGTGTAGATCCTGTTAGATATTATCTATTACATGAGATGCCATTTGCTAATGATGGTATATTTACTCATGAATTATTAATAGAAAGATATAATTCAGATTTAGCTAATATATTAGGTAATTTGGTAAATAGAACTATATCAATGGCTCATAAATATTTTGATGGTGTTGTACCGGAAACTAGTATTGAAGAAGAAATTGATAATGAATTAAAACAATTAGTATTGAATACATATCCAAAAGTAGAGGCAAAAATGAATCAACTACGAGTAGCTGATGCTATTGACTTAGTTTTTGAAATATTTAGAAGAAGTAATAAATATATAGATGAGACTACACCATGGATATTGGCTAAAGAAGGCAATATAGAGCGATTAAAAACAGTTATATATAACTTATTAGAAGCAATAAGAATAGGTGCAGTATTATTATCTCCATTTTTACCTGATACGGCTGATGCTATATTTAAACAATTAAATACTGATAATCGTTATATCGATTCAATTAATAGTTTTAATGGTTTTGATCCTGATATACAATTGAATAAACCAGAACCATTATTTATAAGAATAGATAAAGAACAAAAATTACAAGAAATAGACAATAATTAACATAAAAAGTTACTAAAAAGTAGCTTTTTATGTGTAAATTAACGTAAAATATCACAATTTGTCGATTAATAATAATTTAAAATAAAAACGGATATGCTATAATAAAACAGTGAGGAGAAAAATTATGACTACAAAAAAAACAAAAGAGATTGAGGTAGTGACTTTATCGCTTGGTTCAGTAGCTGTATTGTTGTTAGGTAGTTATATAGTTGATCATAATTTATATGACTTGATTTTTTTTATAGTAACTATAGTATTTATGATTAACTATTGGTTTATTAAAGCAAAAAGGAGTAATAAATCATAGTAATATGATTTTTTTTCTGTAGGAGGAAATATGATTGTAGATACGCATTGTCATTTATCAGAAGATAATTATGATAACTTAGATAGAATAGTAGAAAAGATGAAAGATGGAATAATGATAACTGCTGGATGTGATGATAAAACTAATTTAGAAGTAATTGACATAGTTAATAAATATAATAATGTGTATGGTGTTATAGGTATTCATCCAACTGAGATAGATAAAATAACAGAAGAAACATGGGATATAATTGAAAATAATATAAATAATCCTAAAATAGTAGGAATAGGAGAAATAGGATTAGATTACTATTGGAATAAAGATAATAAAGATAAACAAAAAGATATTTTTATAAGACAGATAATGTTAGCAAATAAATATAATAAACCAATAGTTATTCACAGTAGAGAAGCAATAGAAGATACATATAATATAATAGATAAATATTGTAATAAAGATAGTAAAATAATACTTCATTGTTATAGTTCAAGTATAGAGATGGCTCAAAAATTTATGAAATTTAATATAAAATTTGGAGTAGGTGGTACTATAACATTTAAGAATAATAAAAAATTACAAGAAGTAGTTAATAAATTAGATTTATCATACATATTATTAGAAACAGATAGTCCTTATTTAACGCCAGATCCATATAGGGGTAAGAAAAATGAGCCATATAATACTAGAATAATAGCTCAAAAAATAGCTGAGATAAAGAATATAAATATAGAAAAAGTAATAAATATAACAACAAATAATGCTATTAGTCAATTTGACTTGGATAAGCTAATATGATAGAATTTTTATGTGGCAACACATTAAGAGGTGAATAATATATGGATATATATTTACTGCAAATAGTTGGAAATTGGCTTTCTATGTTGGCAGTATCATTTATATCACTATTAGGATTTACAGTTCAAGATAAAAATGTTATTACTAGCAAAAATACTAGTTATACTAAAGCAACAACGATAGTAAGTTCAGTTATACCGTATCAAACAGAATATATTTATAATTATAATATACCTAGTAATAGTGATCCAGTAGTAATAGCAGAAGGAACAGTAGGTCTTAGTTATACATACGCCAATGGAAATACTAAGATGATAGTAGAACCAACTAATAAAATAGTTGAAATAGGAGTAGCACAGAGTAGTACTTATACAGGTAGGTTAACTGGGTATGGGCCTGATTGTGCTGGTTGCAGTGGAACAGGAAATTTAGCTTGTAAATTACCTGACGGTAATAAATATAGTTTAGTTAATAATGGAGCTACATATAAAGATGACCAATATGGGGAAGTAAGGATATTAGCAGCTGATACTACTATATTTCCTTGTGGTTCTATTATAATGGTCGATAATGGTAAAATAGATCCATTTATGGGTATAGTATTAGATACTGGTTTTTCAGTAAAAAATGCTACTTTAAATGGTGCTATATGGTTAGATCTAGCATATGTAACTGAAAATGATCCTACTATAGGAGAGTCTAGTAGTCAAAATACTAAGTATACGGTACAACGTTTAGGATGGTAATTGCCATTCTTTTTTAGCTTATTATTATTTTAATATAAAAGTGTAAAGATAGGTTTATTTAAGACTTAATATCTTATATATATGATAAAACTGTGGTAATATATATTTAAATAGGAGGTTAATTGTGGTAGAAACATTAAAAAAAATATTAATTGAGCCTTTAGAAAGAGAAAAACAAGAAAAGGGAGAAGTCATAAATAGTTTTAAAAATAAAATTAATGATTTAGCTTCACAAATGAATGGGCAATTAGATAAAAAGATTAGTATAGAACAAGATTTAAATAATATGAACAGAGGTTTAAAAAAATTTTTTTATAGTAAAAAGATAGAACAATTAAAAAATCAATTAGATAATATAAATAAAAAATATGAAGAAAATGATAATTTGATATTGAATAATAAGTTAAATATAAAAGAATTAGAGGATAATATAAGAGAAATAACTAGTAGGATAGAGCTAATAAATAGTGCTAGTAGTATTGGAGAGTTAGGCTATAATTTTGAACAAGTAGTTAATTTATTTAATGATAATAATATTGATATGTATTTTGATGAAAATGATTTAAAATTATATAAAAATATCGATAACAGTGAAAAAGAGCTTAAAAGTCTTGACGATTTAGTATTGATTCATAAAACTATGTATATTCCAGAAAACAATATGATAAAAACAGGTTTTGAGAAAGGAGTAGTTAAAGAAGAAAATTTTAATATTAATGGTATAAATTTAAAAAAATCTATCAAGATAAATCGTAATACATTGCATTTTTGTCTTAATGGGGAGGTAAGTGGTAATTTTATAGGTGCTAATGATTGGGATAACTGTAAATATGCTGTTGTAATCCCTTTTAATTCTATACCACGTGACAAATATGCTAATGTGTATACGGTTGATACCTACACATATGGTGGTGTGACTTTAGATAATTCTTGTTATATATTATGCCCAAAAGAAGAATATAAAATAATTAAGCAAAGTAATCCAAATGTAAATATAGTTAAATATAGTGGAAGTAATGTAACAGGTTATGCTGATATGTTGATAACATTATTAGGTTATAAAAAGGAGGAGGCTAAAAATCTATATTGGAGAAATCAGGAAGATAATAGTAAAGTTTATAATATAGTTGCACAAGCTAATTTGCCACAAAAGGGTAATCATATGGAAACTATTGATAAATATAAAGAAGATTGTTATGATGGAATAAATGCAGTAGTAGCTACTTTTAAAGCTATTCAAGATAATATTGAGATTAATAATATAGAGGAAATAGCATCTATATATGATCAATTACTTAAATCATATACTTTTTTAGGGTATTTTCACGATATTATTAGGGGATATGGAGATGTAGGATTTTTAGGTGATGAGAAAGTTATTAATGATTTATTTGTTTCATTAGATAAATATAAGGTTAACTACAATCATGATTTATATAGGTTATTATTATCTATAAGTGCTGAGGTTAAAGCTGATAAAGATTATGTTAGTGAAAATAGGTCTGAAGTAGTAAGTAATTTAGTGAAATTATTACCACTAGAATTATCTAATAACGCTTCAGTAAAAAATATAATAAATAGTGAAATTAAAAATATTCAGTTTCGATTAGGTGATTTTATTGAAACTATTTTTGCTGTTACTACATTATATGAATTTTATAATAGACAAAAAGAGAATAGAAATATCATAAATATAGATGAAGAAATGGAAAGAAAAAGGCATTAGTATTCTGAAGTTGTCAATAAAAAGTAGACACAAAAAAAGTAATTATTTAAAACCTAGTTGAGTTCGATATTCAACTGGGTT
>CANQEN010000006.1 GCA_947595045.1 uncultured Bacilli bacterium
AGGCGTGGCGCATCTTCCGAATGTCATCTGCCATGACAGCGGCTATGTGGACGGCAGCTATGCGTACTATGCTGGTGGGGTTCGGCCAGTCATCAATCTAAAATCCAGTGTAAAAGTGACTAATACAGGGAATGGAACTAAAGATACACCATATAAATTAGGGTAAAGAAACTTGTGCCCTGCGAGAGGAAACTCGCGGGCACTCGATTAATTTTTAAGGTTTAGTAATTACAATATAATATTGTTGTGATTATAGGGTATGTTTGAGAAAGTCTCCGAATTTGGACAACGCCAATAATGTGTGGAATGTCAATAACAACGGCTATGTGAACAACAACAATGCGAACAATACTGGTGGGGTTCGGCCAGCCCTTTAAAAATGCAGGTTATTAGGTTGGATATAGGGCTTAGTAATTAGAATTATAAAGGACAGAACATATCCTTAGCTAATATAGCTAAAAGTGGAAATACAGATGGTTAAATATACGTATTTGCCTGTAAACTGTATTAATGATTTAAGGGCTAGTAAAGACTTAAATGTTTTTACTAGTCTTTTTTTGTAGAAAGGTGTGTGTTGTATGAATAGTAGTATGAAAATAAGAAAGATAGGAAAGTTTTATAATGTATTTGATGATGATTGTTATATATTATATTATTTGTTTGATTATAAGATAAAACAGAATAGAACAGGTTTTCCTAGTAGTGCTTATAATAAGGTAATAAATAAATTAGAAGAACAAATGATTGATTATGAAATAATAGGGGAAGGAATAAAGATAAGTTTTAAAAAGAAAAATAATTATGATAAGTATGTCGAAAGTGGTAAAGATAAATATGAAAGAAAGTTAAAAAGACAAAATTTAGAAGGACAATTAGAAAAATTAAGTGAACAAGAATTAAAAGAATTATATAAAATAGTAGAGGGTTATATAAGTGCAAGAGAAGTTTATAATAGTTAGAGAAATTAAGAAATTTATCAAGTCTATTGAAGAGATGATTATTAATTTACCACGGAAAGAACGAGTAATGAAAGATCGATTTATGAATGATACTTTAGATTTATTAGAGATGATATATATAGCTAATCATAATGATATAGAAAATAGAAAGGAAATCCAAATAAAAATATTAAGTAAAATAGGAATGTTAGATTATTATATAGAAAGAATATATAATAATCATTATATAAGTGAAAGAGTATGTTTTGAGAAAACCAATGAACTATTAAAGATAAATAAAATGGTGGTGAAGTGGGTACGTGAAAGTAAAAGTGAATGAAATAATAGAAGTATATACTGATATTGCAAAACATATAAGAAATAAAAGGAAAATACATATGTTTGAACGTAATAAAATGCAAAATATATTAATGATTCAGAATTGGTTAGATACAGGATATGAAGGTGGCTATTATCATATATTTATGATAACAGATCCTAAGTACCGAATAATAATGTCATTAAATATGAATGATAAGATAATAAATCATTATATAACAAAAAAAGTATTGATACCAAAGTTAGATAAATATTTAGATAAACGAAATGTAGCAACTAGAAAAGGATTAGGAAGTGATTATGGAATAAAACTAATTAAAAGGTATATAGAAGAACACAAGAAATATGATAAATTTTACATATTAAAAATAGATATATCTAAATATTTTTATAGTATAGATCATGAAGTATTAAAGGGAATGTTAAGGGAGAGTTTAGATAAAGAAGAAATGGAGATAGTAGAAAAAATAATAGATAGCACAAATAAAAACTATATAAATGAAAGAATTAATAAATTAATAGACAAAGAGAAGAAAAGAATAGGTAAAAATGAAAGAATAATAGAAGAGTTAGAAAAAATACCAAGATATTTAAGAGGGAAAGGTTTACCAATAGGAAATATGACAAGTCAGTTTTTATCAATTTATTATTTAAATAAATTAGACCATTATATAATACATGATTTACATTTAAAGGCTTATGTGAGATATATGGATGATTTTATAATAATAAATAAAGATAGAAAATATTTAGAAGAATGTAAGAAAAAGATAGAAAATAAATTAGAACAAGAATATAAATTAAAAGTGAATAAAAAGAAGACCGAAATAAAGAGAAGTAGAGAAGGGTTTGATTTTTTAGGTTATCATTTTAGAGTAAAAGATAATAAAACAATAGTGAAAGTAAGAAAAGAAACGATAAAAAGAATAAAGAGAAATATCAAAAAAGGTCAGAATGAATATAAAAGAGGATATAGAGATTTATGTTCATATTTTAGTAGTATAAATACGTATTTATATAGTTTTAAATATGGATCATATAGTAAAAGAAAGAGAATAGTAAATAAATGTATAAGAGATATGAATTTATAAAAAGAATATATAAAAAATATATAATAATATTAGAAAAAAAGAATAGGTATATAAGTTATGGAATAGATAGAGATATATTAAAATATATGATGTTTGTAGGTGATATAGATATATTAAATAAGTATGAAATAAATTATATAATAGTAGATAATTTAGATATAGTAAAACAAGATGAGTTTCAAGTAAATAAATATAATAAATATAAATATATATGTAAATTAATAAAGATATTGGAAGAGTAATAGTTTTATTTTAGTTTTTTTATTATATATAATTTTACTTATTACTATTTAAAAATAAAGATAAATATAGTAAAATAAAGCTGGAGGTTAAGGCTATGTATACACCATTATATATTAAAACAGATAATTCATTACAGAAATCTTTAATAACGGTTAATAAATTAGTTAATTATGCTAAGGAACATAATATTAAAGCATTAACTATTACTGATGATAATATGTATGGCGTTATGGATTTTTATAAGTTATGTATAGCTAATGATATTAAACCTATTATAGGATTAGAAATTAAATATAATGACTTATTTATAGTAGTGTATGCAATGAATGAAGATGGTTATAGAAGTTTGATTAAATTATCTACTATTCAATCAGAGAGGTGTATTATAATAGATGATTTAAAATTATTTAGTAATAATTTGTTATGTTTAATTCCATATGAATCTAAAAAGGTATATAGTGAGTTAAAAGATATTTATGAGTATGTTTATTTAACTTATCGTAATAAGGATGAAAGGGATAGTATTGATGGTATATCTTTGTATATGCAGGAAGTTATTTGTTTAACTAAAAAAGATACTGAATATATAAAATATATGGATGCTATTAGAGAGGGAATTACTGTTAATGATATAGACAATAATAAATTAGATTGTTATTTAAAGTTAGATGATGATTTAAAGTGGGATGATAATCCTAATAGTAATTTAGTTTATGATTTATGTAATACTAAATTAACTTTTCATAAAAAGTTAATGCCTATATATGAGAATAAAGATAATATAGATAGTTTTACTTATTTAAAAAAGCAATGTATTATAGGATTAAGAAATAGATTTGGAGATAGAGTTTATTCTAAGTATCAAGAAAGATTAAAGTATGAATTAAAAGTTATTAATAAGATGGGATTTTGTGATTATTTTTTGATTGTAGCTGATTATGTTAGTTATGCTAAAAATAATAACATTATAGTGGGACCTGGACGTGGTAGTGCAGTTGGTTCATTAGTTTCTTATTGTTTAGGTATTACGGATATTGATCCCTTAGAGCATGATTTATTATTTGAACGTTTTTTAAATCCTGAACGGGTTAGTATGCCTGATATTGATATTGATTTTGAACATGATAAGCGTGATCAAGTTATTAACTATTGTATTGATAAATATGGTATTAAAAGAGTTGCACCTATTATTACGTTTGGGACATTAGGAGCTAAACAATCAATTAGAGATGTCGGAAGGGCTTTAAATATAAGTTTAAGAATTATTGATGGTTTGTGTAAATTAGTTGATTCAAGGCTATCATTAAGACAGAATTTAAATGATAGAGTAAAAAAATATTTAAATCGATATGATAATTTACCTTTAGTTTATCAAGTAGCTTTGGTGTTTGAAGGGTTGAAACGCCATACAAGTATACATGCTGCAGGTGTAGTTATGTCAAGGGATAATTTAGATTTATCAATACCTCTTGATCGACATGGCTCTTTTTATACTAGTGGTTATGATATGAAATATTTAGAAGAAATTGGTCTTTTAAAGATGGATTTTTTAGCTATTAAATATTTAACTACCATTAGATATATGATAGATGCTATAAATGCTGAATATCATACTAATTTAACATTTGATAATATACCAAGTAATGATCCATTAGCTTATAAAATATTTGAAGATGCAAATACTTTAGGCATATTTCAATTTGAATCAGATGGTATGATTAACTTTTTGAGGCAATTTAAGCCTAATACTTTCTCTGATATATGTGCAGCTATTGCCTTATATCGTCCTGGACCTATGGGTAATATTCCATCATATATTAGAAGGAAAAATGGAAAAGAGCCAATAGATTATTTACATGATGATTTAAAACCAATATTAAAGTCTACATACGGTATTATTATTTATCAGGAACAAATTATGCAAATAGCATATATTATGGCTGATTATTCTTTAGGTGAAGCAGATATATTAAGAAAAGCTATGAGTAAAAAGAAAAAGGACTTATTATTGGAAGAAGAAACTAAATTTACTAATAGGGCAATAGCTAAAGGTTATGATAAAAATTTAGTTGATAAAGTTTATAAATTGATGTTAAAATTTGCTGAATATGGCTTTAATAAATCTCATTCAGTAGGTTATTCTTTAGTATCCTATCGTATGGCTTATCTAAAAGCTTACTATCCTAAAATATTTTTTTCTTCTCTTCTTTCGATTGATATGAATGATACTAGTAAGAGTAAAAAATATATCTATGAGTGTAGGGAACAAGGTGTTACTATTTTACCACCCAATATTAATATAAGTGGTAAATCTTATCATATGGAAGATAAAGGAATTAGATATCCTCTAACAGCTATAAAAGGAATTGGAGAAAGTGTGGCTGATACAATTATAGAAGAGAGACAACAAGGGTTATTTATTGATATATATGATTTTATAAAACGATGTTATGGTCGCAATATAAATAATAAAATAATTAGTTCATTAATTGAATCTGGTACATTTGATAGTTTTAACTATAATCGTAAAACATTAATTATGAATTTAGATGCTATTATTAATTATGGCGAATTAATTAAAGATTTAGAACCAGAATATGTTTTAAAGCCTGAAATTAAATTATATCCTGAATATAGTAAAAGAGAGCTAATGCTTAAAGAACGAGAACTATTAGAATTTTATATTACTCATCATCCAGTTACAGAGGTAAAAACTAAATATAAAGATATTGTCTCTTTAAATCAGTTAGATAACTATTTTGATAAAGTTATTAAAACGATTGTATATATAGATAGAATAAAAGAGATAATGACGAAAAAAAATCAAAAAATGGCTTTTATAGCTGGTAGTGATGAATTAGCTAAAGTGGATATAACATTGTTTCCTAAAGTATATGAACAGATGGGTAATTTTAATACGGGTGATATTATTGAAGTAGTAGGTAGAGTTGAAAAAAGATATGATCAATTGCAAATTATTGCTAATAAGGTTCAAGTTATTAAAGAATTATTTGATTATAGTTAGTTGCGTAATTTTAATTTTTTTGGTATACTCATCATAGGTGGTAACATGGATGATAATGGTTTTACTTTGATAGAATTGATTGGAGTATTAGTTATTTTAGTTGTTTTATCATTATTGATTAGTCCTGTTGTAGTTAATTTTATTAAAGATAATGAGTCTGATATTGAAAAGCATAATATTAGCATGGTAGAAATAGCAGCTCAGAATATGATGACAGATGAAGAATATATTGATTTGTTACCAGATAAAAACGAGAAGTGTTATATTCAGGTAAGTGAAATTAGGAATAATGGTTATTTAGATTATGATTTTACTGACTTTGATGCAGGATATATTATTATAGTATCTAAAGAACACGGCTATTCTTATGAATATGATAATAGTCGTGGTTCTATTAGCAAATGTACAAGATAAAATATAAAAAAAGATAATAAAAACTAAAAAAGGATTATAAATGACTTCCTTTTTTAGCTTTTATGTGTTAAAATGGACTATAGTAAATGTAGCACTAAGGAGGAATTAAAAATGGGTTTTATAAAGAAGATGTTTAAAGATGATGAAGATGATATCTTTAGTGGTGATGATAATAAATATTATGAATTAACTGAATCAGAGGCATTAACTGAAGAGGGTGGTGCAAAAATGATTTTGTTAGAACCAAGAGCATTTTCTGAATCTCAACAGATAGCTGATCATTTGAAAAAAAGAAATACAGTTGTAGTTAATTTAAAACGAGTAACTAGTGATCAAGCTAAACGTATTGTTGATTTTTTAAGTGGAACTATTTATGCTATCGGTGGCGATTTACAAAAAATAGGTGGAGGTATTTTTCTTTGTACTCCTAATAATGTAAATGTTCAGGGGAAAATCACTGATGAGACCGAGGGAAAAGACATTCATGATAATGATGATATCAATATTGAGTGGTAAATGGTATTGCAATAATAATTTGTTTGTGCTATAGTATATAGCACCCAAGAGGTGATGATAATGGAAAAATTTAATCGGGCACTTCGTGGGTATGATCCAGATGAAGTTAATAAATTCCTCGATCAAGTAATTGCTCAAGTTGAAAAGATGATTGAAGAAATGAAAGATAAAGATCGTGAGATTGCCCTTAGAGATGCTAAAATAGAGGAATTGACTAATGAGGTTAACAAAACGACTCATCTTAAGGAAAAATTAGCGCAATATGAGCGAATGGAAGGTACTTTAAATAGAGCTATTGTTATGGCACAAAAGACATCTGATCAAATCAAGGCTAATGCTTATAAAGAACGTGACATGATATTAGATTCAGCTAAGAAGAACGCTAATCAAATTGTAAATGAATCACTTTTGAAAGCTGAAAAAGCTGAGATGGAAGCTCATATGTTAAAGCGTAATATTAATGTGTTTAAGAAGAAATTACGTGATATTATTGAAACACAGTTAGAATTGGTAGAAGATATTGAGAAAGTAGATTTTTAAAGCAGATGATAGAGACGGTATATTAGGAATATGCATAGAGAACTTGTGGTTGGTGTAAACAAGTGAGGAATAATATATAGATCACTCTAGATGTTTTCTTATGAAACGGCAACGCGTTATAGTTTTAAGTGCATAATAATATTATGAAGAAGGGTGGTAACGCTCAATTGAGTCCCTTTGTCATAATATTTTTTTATTACTAGGAGGTTTTATGATACTATCAATAATTATGCTTATTGTAGGCTTCTTTTTACTAATTAAAGGGGCTGATATATTTGTAGATGGTTCCTCTAATATGGCTGCTCATTTTAAAATATCTAAAATGATAATAGGTCTTACCATTGTGGCTTTTGGAACATCTGCTCCTGAATTAGCTATTAGTATCAAGTCTTTATTAGCTGGTAGTGGGGATATAGTACTGGGAAATGTGATTGGTAGTAATATTATCAATATTTTACTGATATTAGGTGTTTCATCATTGTTTCACACTTTAAATGTTAAAAATAACACGGTAAAAAAAGAGTTACCTATTGTTATGTTATTTACTGTTTTACTATCGGTTTTAATGATTGATAATGTCTTCGATAGCAATATGGTATCTACATTTACTAGGAGTGATGGTGTTATATTATTACTATTTTTCTCCATTTATATATATTATTTAATATCAATGATGCGTAATAGAGTCAATGATGATATTGATACTAATAATATATCAGTAGCACAATCATCTATATTTATTGTACTAGGTCTAATTGGGATTGTTTTTGGTAGTAATTTAGTTGTTGATTCAGCTACTAAAATTGCTCATAGTATAGGTATTAGTGAACGTTTAATATCATTAACTATCATTGCTTTTGGAACATCTCTACCAGAATTAGTAACTAGTATTATGGCAACTGTTAAGGGCGAATATGATATAGCTATTGGAAATGTAGTTGGTAGTAACATCTTTAATATAGGTATTGTCTTAGGATTACCTATAGCTATATTTGGTGGTATTGGTCATATAGCTTTTAATTATCTTGATTTAATAATAATGTTATTAGCATCTATTTTATTATTTGTTTTTTCATTTAATGATCGCAAATTAACTAAAATAGAGGGTGTAGTTATGTTATTAATATTTACGGTATATTATACCTATATAATTGTTGGTTAGGAGGTTATGTATATGAAATTTGAAGAATTAGATAAAAGACGCAATAGTGAAGTAGAAACATCACTATGTGATAAATTTATCAAAGAAGATTTATTAAATAAAACAATTGAAAATCGTAAAGATAGTGAAGATTTTGTTTTTTATGATGGGCCAGCAACGGCTAATGGAATGCCAGGGGTACATCATATTTTAGCTAAATTATTGAAAGATACTTTTTGTAAATATAAAACGATGAAAGGTTATCGTGTTTTAAGAAAAGTTGGTTGGGATACCCATGGTTTACCAGTAGAAGTTCAAGTTGAAAAAGAACTAGGATTTAATGGTAAAGGTGATATTGAAAAATATGGTATCAAAGAATTTAATGAAAAATGTCGTGAAAGTGTTTGGAAAAACGAAGCAGCCTTTAAAGATTTTACTAATAAAATAGGACAATTTATTGATTTAGATCATCCATATATAACTTATGATAATAATTATATTGAAACAGAATGGTGGATATTAAAGAAATTCTTTGAGGAAGGTTTAATTTATAATGGGCTTAAAATATTACCATATTGTCCAAGATGTGGTACTGGTTTAGCTAGTCATGAAGTTGCTCAGGGATATAAAGAAATTACCGTTAATACAGTAACAGTTCCTTTTAAAGTTAAAAATCAAGAAAATACTTATTTACTTATTTGGACAACAACACCATGGACCCTTATGTCTAATGTAGCTGCTTGTGTTAATCCTAATGAAAAGTATGTTAAATGTCTATCAAAGGGATATAATTTTATTGTTGCTGATAAATTATCACACCAGGTATTAGGGGATGATTTTGAAGTAGTAGAAGAATATATGGGTAAAGATTTAGAGTATTTAGAATATGAACAATATATGGATATTTTACCCGTTAATAAAAAAGCTTTTTATGTTGTTTGTGATGACTATGTAACAATGGAAGATGGTACAGGAATTGTTCATATTGCTCCTGCTTTTGGTCAAGATGACTATGAAGTTGGTTTAAAATATGACTTACCAGTTTTAAATCCTGTTGATGAAAATGGTTGTTATACCGAAGGTCCTTGGAAAGGACGTTTAGTTGTTGATAGTGAATTAGAGATAGAAATAATTAAATATTTAAGTGAACAAGATAAAATATTTAAAAAACAAAAAATGATTCATAATTATCCTCACTGTTGGCGTTGTAAGACTCCTTTAGTTTACTATTCTAAACCAAGCCTATACATTAAAGTAACAGCTTTTAAAGATAAAATAATTGAAGCTAACAAAACAGTTAATTGGTATCCTGATTATGTTGGTGAAAAAAGATTTGGTAATTGGTTAGATAATTTAAATGATTGGGCTATTTCTAGAAATCGTTATTGGGGAACACCAATACCGTTATGGGAATGTGAATGTGGTCATCAAGAAATGATTGGCTCACGTCAAGAATTAGTAGAAAAAAGTATTGAAGACATTGATGAAACAATTGAATTACATCGCCCATATGTTGATGATGTTCATCTTAAATGTCCTGTGTGTGGCAAAGCAATGTCTCGTATTAAAGAAGTAATGGATTGTTGGTTTGATTCTGGGTCAATGCCGTTTGCTCAATATCACTATCCATTTGAAAATAAAGAATTATTTGAACAACAATTTCCAGCTGATTTTATTAGTGAAGGTATTGATCAAACAAGAGGTTGGTTTTATTCCCTATTAGTTATCTCTACTTTTGTTATGGGAAAAAGCCCATATAAAAATGTGCTAGTTAATGATTTAATAACGGATAAATATGGTCATAAGATGCATAAGAGTAAAGGTAATGCGGTTGAACCATTTACCGTAATTGAAAAGTATGGTGCCGATCCAATTAGATGGTATATGTTATATACATCACCTGTTTGGACACCATTACGTTTTGATGAAGATGGTATTAAAGAGGTACAATCTAAATTCTTTAATACGTTAAAAAATACTTATACTTTCTTTAGTATGTATGCTAATATTGATAATATTGATCCAAGTCAATATGAAATTGATTATAAAGATTTAGATGAAATAGATAAATGGTTAATATCTAAATATAATAAATTAGTACTTAATGTAACTAAAAGTATGGATAACTACGATTTAACAACTAGTACTAGAATGATTCAAAATTTTGTAGTAGAAGATCTATCTAACTGGTATATTAGACGTAATCGAAGAAGATTTTGGTCTAGTCAAAATGATACTTCTAAATTAGCTGTTTATAAAGTTACTTATGATATTTTAATTGGTATATGTAAATTAATAGCGCCAATTGTACCATTTACAAGTGATGAAATATATACTAAATTAACAAAAGAGGAATCAGTTCATTTAGCTGACTATCCAGTAGGTGATGAAAAATTAATCAACGAAAGAATCGAAGAGAGAATGGATTTAGTAAGAGATTTAATCAGTTTAGGTCGAAATATTCGTGAAGAAGTTAAAATAAAGGTAAGACAACCATTAACAGAAGCTTTAATTGATGCTAAAAATGAAACTTTAATTGGTGATTTAGTTGATTTAATCAAAGAAGAATTAAATGTTAAGGAAGTTAAATTTATTAAAGATACAGAAAACTATATGAATTTTATCGTTAAACCTAATTTTAAAGAAGTAGGTAAAATATTTGGACCACTTATGAAAGAATTTCAAACTAAATTATTAACTTTAAGTATTGCTGATATTACTAAACTACAAAATAATGAAACTATCAATATGACTATAGGTGATAAAGAATATGATATTGGCTTTAATATGGTTGATATTAGAACCGATTCTAAAGAAGGCTTTGATGTAGCAACTGATTCTAATAATTTTATTATTTTAAATACGGAACTTACTGATGAATTAATTAAGGAAGGTATTGCTCGTGAAATGGTTAGTAAAGTTCAAAATTTACGAAAAACAAAAGATTTTGATATAGCTGATCGAATAACTTTATACTATAATGGTGATGATGAAGTAACAGAAGCTATTACTATGTTTAGTGATTTTGTAAAAAATGAAACTTTATCAGTTGATATTATTGTTAAATTTAATTTGACAGAAGAAGTTGATTTAAATGGGCATCAAACTTATATTGATATCGAAAAAGTATAAAATAGAACAAATAATTGATAATTTAATTCAATTATTTGTTTTTTTTAATAAAAATATGATATACTAGTATTAGTTATCTTATAAGAATAGTATTGAAATACTTCTAATTATTTCATTAAATCATAGATAACTTCAAAGAATAAGAAGGGAAATAATTAGGAGGTTTTTTTATGAAAAATGTAAAATTAAGAATAGATCTTTTACCCAATTTATTCTTAAAAAATGATGGAACTTTTGATAAGGATGAGGCTATTAAGTTGTGTGGGAAAATAGCTGGTGTTTGTTATGATAAGGAAGGTTTTGTCCACTTAGAAAATGAACCAATTGATAAAACAATGCGTAGAGTGTCAATGACCATTAATAATGGTCATCATAGTGTCTATGATCATGTTACTGTAAATTTAAATTTACAAAATATACCTAAAATTTTAGCCATGGTTATTAATAATGAGAAACAATATACAACTAGTGAAAAGTCAGCTAGATATACACCAGTACAACGAAAAGAAGGCTCAATTATTACAGAATATGAAGAAAAACTTTATAATAAATGGATTAATATATTTAAAATTAAGATTAAAGAACAATATGGGTATATTTATAATGATTCTAAAATTCAAAAACTAGCACAAGAAAATGCTAGATATTTAGTAACGGTATTTATGCCAACACAAATGATTTATTCTACTTCTTTAAGACAAATTAATTATATTGCTTCTTGGATGAGAGATTATATAGATGAGGTTAATATCAATGATTTGTTTGAATTAAAGTTAGCTTATTATATGAGACAATTTCTAGATGAATTATATAGATTGAATGTCTTAGATAAAAGACTTATGAAAAATGAAAAATATAGAAAAATATCTTTATTTGGTAGTAATTTAGATAAAAAAGAAGAATATTTTGGTGATGTGTATTCTACTATTTATAAAGGATCTTTTGCTCAACTTGCTCAAGCTCATAGACATAGAACAATTGATTATCAAATTGAATTGTTAGATAAAAAAGAATATTTTGTACCACCAATTATTGCAGATGATCAAATGTGTGTTGATGAATGGCTTGGAGATATGCAAATAGTTAAAGGTGTAAATCCTCAAGGAGAACTTGTTAAAATAAGTGAAATGGGAAAATATGATGATTTTATTTTAAAATGTAAGGAAAGATTATGTTCAGCAGCACAACTTGAAATTATGTCACAAACAAGAGAAACATTATTAAAATATAAGAAGGCATTGGAAGAATCTAATAGTCCTCTTGCAGTAGATATTGAAAGATATTCTCATGGTGCGAGATGTACATTCCCTGATTTTACATGTTCTTCTGATTGTAAATTTAAAGAAGGTAAGACTTTAATTAGAAAGGTTTAATTATGAATCAAAAGAAATTAATCGTAGTGGAAGGATCATGTGATGGTATTGGTAAAACAACTCAATTTGAACTACTTGCTAACCGATTAAGAAAAGAACATTATACAATAGTAACGCATCATTTTCCATCATACGGTACTTACCAAGGTAATCCTGTTGAAAAATATTTACAAGGAGAATATGGCCAACCTAAAGATTTGTCTCCTTATTTTGTCAATAGTCTCTATGCCCTTGATAGATCTATTACTTGGTATAATGATTTAAAGGAAAAGTATGATAAAGGCAACCTTATTCTATTAGATAGGTATACTACATCTAGTATTATTTATCAATCAGCACTCATAAAAGATCCTAATCAAAAGAAATATTTTATTGATTATGTATGTGATTTTGAATATAATAAATTGGGAATTCCTAAACCTGATAAAGTTATTTTTCTTCATGCCCCTTTTGATATGACTACAGAACTTCGAAATAATCGTAAACAAAATGAAGGGGTATCTAATGATATTCATGAACAAGATTTATCATTTATGCGTGATGTATATAAAAGTGCTCTTTTTGTAGCTGATTACTTAGGCTGGGATAAAATTGAATGTAGTTATAATAATCAGATGCGAAGTATTGATGACATTCATCAAGACATATATCAATTAGTAAAAAAATAAAATTTGAAAATGTTTAATCATTTTCTTTTTTTTGGATAAAGATGTAAATAAATGTCAAAAAAGAGTCCTTTTTTTATTACATATAAAAAAAACAAAGTAAAATAGTGTATAATTATAACAAGATATGGTAGTATCATAGAGAGGAGAAATAGATGGATAAAATAGATGTAAGTTTTAGATTAGCTAATTTAGATGATGTGGTTGATATTATAACTTTATGTAATGAATGTTTTGAAGAAAATACGCCTTTAGAATATGCTACTAAAGTTTTTGAAGATACTATGCATGATAAAAATCAAATCTATTTAGTAGGAACTGTAGATAATAAAATAATAGCTCATACTAAAATTACGGTTATACCTACAATTTACAAAAATATGAATACTTATGCCATTTTAAATCATGTATGTGTTAAACCAGAATATCGTCGACATAATATAGCTACTCAAATGTTGGATGAAGTGACTAAAATATGTAAAGAAAAGGATTGTAAAGTAATGGAATTATGGTCTAATAATTTTAGAGTGCCTGCTCATTCATGTTATAAAAAATATGGTTTTAAAGTAGTTGATGCTAAATTTTTTTCTAAAAAAATAGATTAAAAAAGGAGTTAGATTTATGAAGATAAGTAATGTTTATATCGGTGGTTGGTTTCAAAGAACAATGTTACAATTATCCGAAATATATGATTTTTTAAGAGAAGCAAAAACGCAATTAAATTTGGATCAAGATAAATTAAATGAATATCGTAAAAATTTAGGAATAGGTAAAATTGATTATGGGGTATCAGGTGAGGAGTATATTGAATTTACAACTAATGAAAATATTTCTGTCAAAATATTTGAAGATGGACTTATCGTTTTAAATAATACTAATGTTAGTGAAAGTACTTTATTTGCTGATATTGATCATGTAACGGATTATTATGAAAATAAATTATCTCCAGCTTTTAGTTATATATTTAGTTTAGGAGCTCCGGTTCCTAAAGAATTAGCTAGTATTGAAAATGTATATCCTTATTTTGTAGTATGTGATAATGTAAGTAAAAATGATATTTCTGATCTATTATCTAGGACAGAAAAACAAAAATATTTTGAATTTAATAATGATAATTATGATGTTATTAGAGGCGATAAATATTATTTTATCAATAATAAGAAAAAAACATTTGAAAATATTGAAAGATATATTGAAGAACAAATTTTTATTAGAGAATTTAAAGGACAATTACATCGTTATTTAAATTTACATCGTATTATTTGGGAAAAAATTGATGAAGTAAAAGAAAATGCCAATGTTAAGGGCTCTGATATTGTAAAATTTACAACTAAATTAGAGGGATATGCTAAAACTATTAATTTAATTGATGGAAGAATTAATCAAATGAGTACTTATATTGCTACTCGTGAAAAAATTGCTAAAAGTGATGCTGAATTAGCTGAATTTTTACAAATATCGGGTTACAGATACGAGACATTAAGAGATACCCTAGATTATATCAAATATTTATGGGATATGACTCAAAACTATGTATCATCAGCTCAAAAATTATTTGATGGAATTAAACAAGATGTAACTAATAAATCAGTTGATAGTTTAACTATTGTAACGAGTATGAGTGCAGGGGCATCTATTATTGCTTTATTGACAGAAACAGCACCCGAATTTACTATATTTGGAGTTATTTATTTCTTTATTTTAGCTCTTTTAGGTTGGTCATCAACGAGAATTTTATCAGCAATTGCTAAAAGAAGAAAATATGAAGTATCTGATATTGAATATGAGAAGGATATAAAATAAATGAAACGTTATATAAATACATTTAAAAAATTATTATCAATTGCTAATGATAAATATTTAGTTATTATCCAAATGTTCATCAGTTCAGCACTAAATAATATTTCAAGTTTATTACCACCAATAGCAACAGCTGGTATTATTGCTATGATAACGGATAGTAATTTTGCAGGTATTTGGTATTATGTTGTTTTATATTTAGTTTTCTATGGAGCTTATTTTGGTTCCCTTTATTGGCAATATTACACTTATACCGTTTTAGCTGATTATTACCATCTAGAAGTACAACGGTTATTATTTGAGAAAGTAGCTAATAATGAAACTATTTTCGATCGCTTTTCTAAGGGTAAAATTCTTGATACGTGTAATGATGATGTCAGATATTTAGTAGATGTTATTGATTGTTTTGTCAAATCAACAATGAATATTTTTAAACTATTTATTATTTTTGTCATTTTCATGCGATATAATGTTATTGTTGCAACAGTTGTATTATTAGTTAACCTATTATATTTAAGATTGATGAATGATAATTCTAAAATGGTATCTAAATATTATGAAGGAACTAGAAAATATGAAGATAAAGTAGGAGATACTTTAACCCAAATGTTAGCTAACCTGCAACAAGTAAAAACATTAAATATTATGCCTAAATTAAATAAAAATTTGGATAAAACAAGAGTAAAATGGAAAGAACAATATAAATTAAAAAGAAAATATTTAACAGCTAGATATGCCGTTATTCCAACTATTGTCTATATTGTTAAAATCTTACTATATATCTTTTTAGCATATTTAGTAATTAAGGGAAAAATGACACTAGATAAATTAGTCTTATTAATTAGTTATTTTGAAATGACAATAACATGTAATGATACAATGTTAGATAATCTTCTAAATTTAAGTAATTATGATGTACGAGTTAATCGTATTAAAACGATTTTAGAGTATACTTCACAAGGTGAATTTGAATTTGGTGATATTGATAATGATTATATCAATGGTACTGTTGAATTTAAAGATGTATGTTTTGAACTAAAAGGTAATAAAATTTTAGATAAAGTTTCATTTAAAATTTATCCTAATGAAATTAATGCGATTGTAGGTCATAGTGGTAGTGGTAAAACGACTATAGTTAATTTGTTATATCGCTTAAATCATGTTAAATCCGGTGAAATATTAATCGATAATGAAAGTATTTATAATTATTCTAAAAATGTATATTTTTCTAATGTATCCGGTGTATACCAAAAACCTTTTGTTTTTGATATGAGTATTAAAGATAATTTATCACTAGTTGATGTTGATATCCAAAATCAAATAGAGGCATGTAAACGAGTAGGAATACATGAATTTATTCAAAGTTTGCCAAAAGGTTATAATACGGTAATTGGTGATGAAGTGCATCTGTTATCAGAAGGACAGAAACAACTTTTAGTTATAGCTCGAGCTCTTTTATCTAAATCAGAAATATTATTATTTGATGAAGTAACTAGTAATATTGATCCTACTACAACCGATAAAATAGCAGAAATTCTTAAAGATTTAAAAGCAGATCATACTATTATAATGATTACTCATAAACCAGAAATGATGGAAATAGCAGATCGTGTTATTGTCATGGATAAAGGTAAAGTTGTAGCTAAAGGAATCAATAGTGCTGTGTATACTAAGTCACCAATATACCGAGATTTAAGAAATCGTACTTTTGCTAGTATAAGTAATGTTGAAAGTTAAATATAAAGGGTTGATATAATGTGCAAAGTAGTAATCTTTGATTGGGGTGGTGTTGTTGAAAGCCATGAAGACAATTTAAAAGATTGTAAAGATGCTAGAGAAAGATTAATTAGACGATATAATAATAATCTATCCAATCAAGATATTGCAGATGGTTGGGTTAATCAGACTTCAACTGGTATTCAAATTGAGACTACTAATGATATTGATGATATAAAAGACTGGGTTAATGTAATTCAAACCCATTTGCGCATTAATGTACCTTTTATAGAATTTAAAAAAATGTATGAAGAAGAATTTGCGAAAGTAAAATATTATAAAGAAGTAGTTGACTATGCTCATTCATTAAAAAAAAGATGTAAAATAGCTATATTATCAAATCTAATAGCTTTTGATAAAAAGCGAATTGACGATGAATGCCATTTAGATCAATTTGATTATGTATATTTATCTTTCAAAATTGGATTATTAAAACCAGATAAGAGAATATATGAATATGTTTTAAAGGACTTAAATGTATTACCAAGTGATATATTATTTATTGATGATAATCATCAAAATATTTTAGTAGCTAAAGAATGTGGTTGGAATACTTGTGAAGCCTTTGGTTATGAATTAAGTAAAATAAAGAATTGTGTGGAAAAATTTTTAGCTAGTAATTAATATTTTTCATTCAATATTTATGGTATATTATTTATAAATAATATTTATTCAATAGTTAGGTGACTAAAAACTAAGAAAATAAAGTCTTAGTTTTTTATTTTTCACTTTGATATATAAAATACTATTACATTAAGATAATATGATAATTTTATAAAAATTTAAATATAGTCAAAAAAGATTATTGTTCATCAACCTCGCAAATATTTTCTTATTTATTTTATTAAACAGAAATAAAAAGGTAATAAATTAGATTGAATATGAATATGGGTATTAATATATTAGGTTAAGGAATAGAATATTATGTATAAGTTATTAATTGTAAAAGATATTAATCTTTTTTAGAATTGATGTTTTTATAGATTATGCTATTGAATTTATGATATAATGGCAATAAGGAAGATATGAGAGGAGAAGTAGGTTATCATTTTGCCTATGTACATTTATATGGATAATGAGTTGCAAGTATTATTAGATAAAATGAATTGGCCTTTAGAAGATAGGGCAATATTTGAAGAAGCTAAATTGTTGAAAGTTTTATGTGATAAAAAACTTAATGTATATACTTTTTTGATTAATATTAAAACCAATTTATCACCAGATTTATTTAATACATTTATTGATAAATTAAAAGATGCTTTTTATGAAATGAAAGTTATGGTAATTTTTCAAGTATTAGATAAAAATTATGAATTAGTTCAATCTTATTTTGAATATTTAATGAAACGTTATGGTAAAAAATGTCCTATTTTAACTACTTTAATAGATGCTAAAGTTGTAATAAATGGGTCTACTTTAAATATTGAAGTTTCTAATATCGCTGAAAAAAGCAAGTTAGAGAGTTTGGCATCTAATATTATAGATGATTTTAATGCTTTGGGTTTTGATAATTTAGTACTAGATATAACTATCAATACAAAAAAAAGTGATGAATTATATCAGAGTATTGAGAATGATAAAAATAAAAATAGTATGGTTGATAAAGAACGATTAGATAAAATAGATGAAGTAATTGTACCAGATAAAAATACTTCTTATAAGCGCAATTATATACCAAAACCAATTGAAACAGAAGATCATCCTAATGTTATTTTAGGAAGACTTATTGATACCGATATGACTAGAATAGATGTCATTATAGGAACTGTTAACAATATTGCTATTGAGGGTGAAATCTTTGGAATTGAGTTTAAAGAGACAAGGGCAGGCTTTATTATTGCTCAATTAAAAATAACTGATTATACAGATAGTATTTATGGAAAAATTTTTATTAATGATCAAGAAGATTATAAACGATTACAAGGCTTGCTTAAGGTGGGAGAATGGTATAAATTTAGAGGTTCTATAAAGGATGATCGTTTTTCAGGAGAAGAGACTTTAAATATTCAAGATATAAATATTTCTAATAGGAAATTAGATGATACTATTGATGATGCTCCTGTAAAAAGGGTTGAATTACATGCCCATACAACAATGAGTCAAATGGATGGTTTAGTTGATGCTAAAGTATTGTGTAAAACAGCTAAAAAATGGGGGCATAAAGCTATTGCTATTACTGATCATAATGGTTGTCAATCCTTTCCAGATGTTTATCATTTTGTTTGTGATGTCAATAAAGGAGTTGAAAAAGAAGAAGATAAGTTTAAAGCCTTGTATGGTACTGAAATTACGATGATTGATGATACGGTGCAAATTGTATTAAGACCAACTGATGATGATTTAGTTGATAATACTTATGTAGTATTTGATACGGAGACTACCGGTTTTAATGCTGGTGGTGGTGATCAAATGATTGAAATAGGTGCAGTTAAAATTAATAATGGTGAAATCATTGATCGTTTTGATGAATTAATCAATCCTAATCGAAAATTGCATAGCAAAATTACAGAATTAACCCATATTACTGATGATATGTTAGAAGATAAAGATACTGAAGAAAATGTTGTTAAACGTTTTATGAATTGGGTTGGAGATCTGCCTATGGTAGCTCATAATGCTAAGTTCGATGTGTCTTTTATAGAAATGGCCTTTTCTAAATATAAGATGGGTGAATTTACTAATACTGTTATTGATACATTAGAGTTATCTAGGACCTTAGATAATAATTATGCTCGTCATAGCTTGTCAGCTTTAGTAAAACGTTATAATGTAGTGTTTGATGAAGATGCTCATCACCGAGCTGATTATGATGCTGAGGGAACAGCTTTAGTTTTCCATAAAATGTTACAGAAATTAGATAGTCAAAATTATGAAAAGATAAGCGATTTAGATCGTTTAGTTAGTCGTGATGAAATTCACAAATATGGACGTGCTCATCATGTCAACTTGTTAGTAAAAAATAAAGTAGGACTAAAAAATCTATTTAAGATTATTAGTTTAGCGAATACAACTTATTTATATAAAACACCACGTATATTACGAAGTGAAATTGAAAAACATCGGGAAGGGTTGTTAGTTGGTAGTGGTTGTTATGAATCTGAGGTTTTTACAGAAGCTAAGAGTAAGGGTGATGAAGAATTAACAAATATCATTAATTTTTATGATTACGTTGAAGTACAACCACCAGATGTATATGACCATTTGATTCAATCGAGTGATTTTGCTAATTATGATGAAGTATTAGAACATATAAAAAAGATAATTAGAGTAACTAAAGATGCAGGTCGTATAATTGTAGCTACAGGTGATGTACATCATTTAAAGCCAGAAGATAGAATGTATCGTGAGATTATTGTTAATCAAAAAGTACCTGGAGGGGGACGACATCCGTTAGCGCGTAATTCGATAACTAAAATACCGTCACAACATTTCAGGACAACAAGAGAAATGTTAGAGGCTTTTGATTTTTTAGATGAAGATTTAGCTTATGAAATAGTTGTCTTAAATACTAATAAGATAGCTGATATGGTAGAAATTATAGAGGTTATTATAGAGACAGGTGGAGTACCCTTTTCTCCTAAAATAGCTAATTCAGTTGAAACAGTAACAGAACTTGTTTATAATTGCGCTAAAGCATGGTATGGGGATCCACTACCATATAATATTGAAGAGAGAATTGCTAAAGAATTATATGGGGATTGTGTAGCTAATGCTATATTAGAACAGTTACAAAGTGAAAATGTTTGCGAATCTGATTTAGAACATGAGTTATTTGATCGTGTTCATAAAGTTATTTTAGAAGGTTTTGATGCTGTAAAGAAATTAGTACGTAATAATATAAAGTTACATGAATCAGCTTTAACAGACGAAGAATTAGATAATAAATTACAAAAAAATCTAGGTGGTATTATAGGTGGAGGCTTTGATGTTATCTATTTAATAGCTCAAAAATTAGTAAAACATTCTAATGATGATGGCTATCTGGTAGGTTCAAGAGGTTCAGTAGGATCAAGTTTTGTTGCAACTATGATGGGAATTACAGAAGTAAATCCTTTACCAGCTCATTATCGTTGTTTAGAATGTCAGTATAGTCTTTTTGATGACGATGATGGTAATCCACTAGGTGCTAATTATTCAAGTGGCTTTGATTTGCCTAATAAAAAATGCCCAAAATGTGGGGCCGATTTGTATAAAGATGGTCAAGATATGCCGTTTGCTACTTTTTTAGGTTTTAATGCTGATAAAGTACCAGATATTGATCTTAATTTTTCAGATTTGAATCAGGCTGATGCACATGAATACACTAAAGTATTGTTTGGTGTTGATAATGTATATCGTGCTGGAACTATTGGTACGGTAGCAGAAAAAACAGCTTTTGGTTTTGTTAAAGGATACTGTGAAGATCATAATATTATTATGAGGACAGCTGAAATAGAAAGATTAGCTATGGGTTGTACTGGAGTTAAGCGAACTACAGGTCAACATCCAGGTGGAATAGTAGTTGTCCCTAATTATATGGATGTTTTTGATTTTACCCCATTTCAATATCCAGCAGATGATGCTACTTCAGCTTGGCGAACAACGCATTTTGATTATCATGCCATTGATCAAGATTTATTGAAATTAGATATTTTGGGTCATTCTGATCCTACTCAATTACGTATGATTCAAGATTTAACTAAAACAGATATTTTGAAAGTACCATTAGATGATAAAGAAACAATGAGTCTATTTACTGGTACAGAAGCATTAGGGGTTACTAGCGAACAAATTATGTGTAAAACTGGTACCTTAGGCATACCAGAATTTGGAACGCCATTTACAATTGGAATGGTTGAGGAAACTAAGCCTAAAACTTTTGCTGAATTAATTAAAATATCTGGATTGTCTCATGGAACTGATGTTTGGTTAGGAAATGCTCAAGAACTAATTAGAAATAAAATAGTTCCCTTTAAAGATGTAATTGGTTGTCGTGATGATATTATGGTTTATTTGATGTATAAGGGCGTAGAACCAATTAAAGCATTTAAAATTATGGAATTTGTTCGAAAAGGTAAAGCTAGTAAAGATCCAGAGACTTGGGCCAAACATAAAGAGACAATGGAAAAAGCTGGCATTGAATCATGGTTTATAGAATCATGTGGTAAAATTAAGTATATGTTTCCAAAAGCTCATGCTGCAGCTTATGTTATAAGTGCTTTTAGAATTGCATGGTATAAAGTACATATGCCTGTTTACTTTTATGCGTCTTGGTTAACTAGTAAAGCTACTGATACCGATATAGAGGTTATGTTAGGGGGATATAGTGCTATTAAGAAGAGAATTATTGAAATTCAGGAAAAAGGATATGATGCAACTAATAAAGAGATGGGTCAATTAGAAAGTTTAAAAGTATGCTTGGAAGCAACTGCTAGAGGTATTAAGTTTTTACCTGTTGATTTAGACAAAAGTGAGGCAACAGTGTGGGGAGTTAAAGATGAAAAATCTATTTATCCACCATTTTCAAGTATTGATGGTTTAGGAGTTACTGTTGCTCAAAAAATTGTAACTGAGCGTGATAAGAGACCATTCTTAAGTGTAGAAGAAGTACAACATCGTGCTAAAATATCAGCTACTTTAATGGATAGAATGCGCATGATGAATATATTTGATGGTATGGAAGAATCTAATCAATTAAGTTTGTTTTAGGAGATGATAATGAAAAAGTTATTAATATTGATGAGTATACTCATACTAATATTAATAGTTATCTATACATATATATTTAATAATCCTTTCGTAGAAATAAAATTAGTTGGTAATGAGATTGTACAATTAGAAGTTAATACTGATTATGAAGAATCTGGTTTTAATGCTTATATTTATAATAATAACTTAAATGATAAAGTTATAGTTGATACTAATTTAAATACTAAAAAATTAGGATCTTATCAATTAAACTATAAAATAACTTTTTTTAAAACCACTAAAGAGGTAAAAAGAAAAGTGATAGTTCAGGATACTACTAAACCTAAAATATTATTAATGGGTAATAATGAAATTATGTTGGAAGTAGGAACAGAATATAAAGAAATAGGTTATAAAGCGATAGATAATTATGATGGAAATATAACCGATTTAGTAGAAATTGATTCCAATGTTAATTATAATATACCTGGAAAATATCAAATTATTTATAAAGTTGCTGATACTAGTAATAATATTATGACAGCAGTTAGAAATATTATTATAAATCCTAAGGAAAATGAAAGTGAGTTTAGTGTTCATGAAAATAATGTAATTAGTAATAATGGATATAATGATATAATAATGGGACCAACTTACATCAATGATATTTTGATTGTTAATAAAAAGTATGCTTTACCTAAAGATTATGGTTCAGGTATTGATTCTGAGGCTTTAGAATCCCTACATCAACTACAAAGTGCAGCTACTGCGGTTGGGATTGATTTACCTGTATTGTCGGCCTATCGTTCTTATGATGTACAAACACAATTATATAGTAAATATTATGAAGTAGATGGTGATAAAGCTGATTCTTATTCAGCTCGGCCAGGACATTCTGAGCATCAAACAGGATTAGCTTTTGATGTTGGTTCAATTGACGATAACTATGGTGAGACAGCATCAGGAATTTGGCTTAAAAATAATTGTTTTTTATACGGTTTTATTATTAGATATCCAATAGGTAAAGAGTATATAACTGGTTATAAATACGAACCATGGCATATAAGATATTTGGGTGTTGATATTGCTACTAATATAATGCAACGAAATATTACTTTGGAAGAATATTTAGGTATATAATAAAATAAACTAAGAATGGTAAAAGATTCTTAGTTTATTTTTACTTTTTATGGATAAAATAATGTTGTATCGCTAAAACCTATAAATTATAATTTTTTAATTTTTACAGGTTGTTTATTTATTTCTGTATTTTCATTTAATAATTCAGAACTATAGGTTGTAACTTCATTATTTAAATTATTATTTATATTTAACATATTAGTTTTAATTTGCTCATAGTAAGAATGTAGAAGTTTTATATTTATTGACTCTGTATTGGTTATATAAACATAAAACATAGGACTATTTTTTTCCTTTATTTGCATTTGCATAGGATAAAATGTTGGGGTTATTAGTTCATTATTTACCTGTAGTTGGAAATTATATATAGTATCACTTCTATTTTCTACTCCAATAATTACTGACGGGTAATGATTTATCATAGCCAATTGATAAGGGTACTTAGTTAAACTAGCTATTTTTTTTATTTCTTCTAAAGATATTTTATTAAAATTAGTAGTATTTAAAATTATTGTCATTTTGCTTTTATCTAACTCTTTAGTAAGTGTATTAAAATATTCAAATTTATCCATTTTATTAGAGCATGTATTATAATCATGTTTTTCTTTGCTGGTTAACTTAATAAGATTTGACTTAACCAAGGGATAATTCAATAGTTCTTTTTTATCTAAATTATTAGTTATTAGAACATATCCTAAATTAATTCCAGGAATCAAAATAAATAAGCTTCGTAAGCAATTTAATAATAATTTCTTTTGATGTTCTTGATTGATACAATCAATGGCATCATCTAAAATATGTTTTTTAATTTTATATCCACTATTAGGCAATATCAAAGTTGCAAAATTCATTCCATTTAGTAATATTTTGCCTGAGATAATTATAGTTATAATCCATATAATAATATATATCGTTGACATACATATACCTCCTTGTATAAATAAAATATTAATGTTATTATCATATAACAAATAGCAATTAAAATCAAGAATTTTATTCAACACAATTATATTATATGATAAAATGAAAATAGTAACATTAGGATTAAGTATTTGAGGGAGGAAATTTATATATGCATATAAAAATAAATTTGATAATATATGTAGTAATTATTATTTTAGGAGTAATTAGTATATATTATATTACATCTAATAATCGAGCAGAAGAAAAAATGATTAATTTAATTGGATTAACAAAAGAGCAAGCAGAGAAATATGCTAATGATCATAATATGAAATTATCAATAGAAGAAAGTTATAGTGATCAGGATATAAATACAGTTATTAAGCAAAGTATTAAAGAGGGAACTATTTTAGATGATAATCAAGAATTAGATATTGTAGTATCTAAAGGTTTAATATCTAATGATGAATTAACTAAATATAATGTAAATGAATTAGGTCGTATTCCGGTAATGATGTACCATGGAATTCATGATAAGACCAATGATGAAACAAATTACATTGGTGGTAATGTTGATAAAGATGGTTATCAACGAACAGCAGAGGCTTTTCGAACTGATTTAGAGTTTTATTATAAACAGGGATATCGTATGATTAGATTGAATGATTATGTAGATGGAAAAATAGATGTTGAGTTAGGGTATAGTCCAATTATTTTAACTTTTGATGATGGTTTAGCTAATAATATAAAAGTAACAGGTGTTGATGAAAATGGCGAAATTGAAATAGATCCAAATAGTGCGATAGGTATTTTAGAAGAATTTAAAAAAAAATATCCTAATTATCATGTTACGGCTACTTTTTTTGTAAACGAAACTTTATTTAACCAATCAGAGTATAATGATAGAATATTAAATTGGTTAATAGAACATGGATATGATATAGGAAATCATAGTGCTACTCATGCTGATTTTACCAAAATAAACTATAATGAAAGTATTGAGGAAATTGGACGCGTTTATCAATTGTTGGATGAAAAGATACCTAATAAATATGTTCCAATAGTGGCATTACCATTTGGATCTCCATATGATAGTGCACATGCCAATTTTCCAGCTATTTTAAAGGGAGAATATCAATCAATAAATTATGAAACTAAAGCAACTTTAAGAGTAGGATGGGAAAGTGATTATTCACCATTCTCTACTAGTTTTAATCCCCAATTTATTAAAAGAATTAGAGCATATGATAATAATGGTATAGATTTTGATATTAAAATGAATTTTGATAGATTAACTGATACGAGGTTTATATCAGATGGTGATATAGATACGATAACTATTCCATCTACTTTAATTAATGAGTTAAATAATCCTTGCGATTTGACAGTAAGGCAATATTAATGTATACAATGTGTCTAGTAACAGCAAAATATTGAACAAATAATTGACATTTTATGATTGATGCTATAATCTTAATAATAGGAGATGACCATATAATAAGTTTTGCTCATTAATAACAATTGAAAAGTTTAGTGTCATCAATTGTAAAGGGGCATGTTTCTTTCTATCTCCTAGACATTAGTTATTAAAAAATAATTAATTGTCATATTGACATAAAGTTTATATTAAAAATAGTAATGATATGTAAAATGTTATAAGTAAATGTACCCTCTTTATAACAAGTATTAATTAATATTGATATTATATTCATTTGTCTATTATTAGTTTTTTATATAAACATTATTGTCAAAATAAATACCACTTTTAATCATATAATAATATTGAGAGTAACTTCATATAAGAAAAAGGGGTTAAAGAGATGTGATTCATGATATAAGTGGTAAAAAAAAGCACATATATTTCTATGTGTCTTTTTTTGTTTCATAAATCACAATTATATATAGAAAGGTAATATTATATGTCAAATATAATATATGCAATATCAAAGAAAAGATTAAAGCGAAAGGATTACTATTTCCAATAGATGACTACTTAAAAGTATATACTATATTCGAAAAAACCTCGTTCCCTTTGTCCAAGAAACGGGGTTCATATTAATTGTATCTGTTTTTATTATCCGACTAGATTTGCTTTTTTAGTACGGGCTATTTTATTTAAAGTTCTTTTTTCACTAGCACTAGTTTTAATTCTAGTCCCATCTGCTAGTGTCATTGTTTGAAGATTAACTTTTTGTGTATGTCTAGTTGCTTTGCAAGAATGTGATCTTCTATTACCAGCAAGTGGCTTTTTACTTGTTACTTTTATCGCCATAAAAAAACCTCCTATCAAAAGTATAAATTCCCTACGTCTTTAAATTCTACCATATTTAATTTATAAAGTCAAACTCTAATTTTGACTGAAGAAACATAGCTATTTTGACAAAAGAGGATTGTAATGATATAATTTTAGTACTTCGAGAGGAGCGAAATAAATGAAAATTACTAGTGTTGATTTAATTATTAGTGCAGTTAGGCGTAGTCAATATCCTACAGATGAAAAACCAGAGTATTTATTAGTTGGTCGATCTAATGTAGGTAAGAGTAGCTTTATTAATACTTTAATAAATCGCAAAAATTATGCGAGAACATCTTCAACACCAGGTAAAACACAAACGATTAATTTTTATTTAGTCAATGATAACTTTTATTTAGTAGATGCTCCAGGATATGGATTTGCTGCTTTAAGTAAAAAGAAACAAAAAAAATTTGGATTAATGATGGAAGATTATTTGCAGAATAGGTCTAATTTAAAACAAGTATTTATGTTAATTGATTTTAGACATAAACCAACTAATGATGATTTAATGATGTATAATTTTTTAAAGCATTATAAGATACCAGTTACTATAGTTGCTACTAAAACAGATAAAATAGGTATAACCTTACAACAAAAGCAACGTAATATGATACTAGAGTCATTAGAATTAGTTGTAGGTGATGACTTTGTTATGTTCTCAAATGTGACCAAACTAGGTAAAAATGATATTTATCATAAAATAGAGAGAACGATGTAACAATAGTTACCTCTATTTTTATTTATCATAAAATATATTGGTGATGTTATGAAAGTAGAAGGTGATAGTGATAATTTAGTTATCTATATTAAGCATAAGACTAATCAGGATAAATTATTTAGTGATAAAGAGTTATTAGAAGAATATTTTAGAAGTTTAATATATCGGTTAAAAGATTATTATGATTTAGATGTTGCTGGTTTTTATGATATTGATGTATATGTAGATCCTTTTTATGGCTTTGTTTTACAACTATCACGTGAGGATTTTGATTATTACTTGAGTTATAGTCAGGTAGAAATGCAAATAGAAGTTCATCCAACTAAATTTTTATATCAAATAGAAGATTATCATGATTTTAATCTTAAACAATTTAATTTATATCAAAGTAATGGCAATTTTTATTTAGAACAAAAAGAAAAATTATCACAGTTAGATAAATTAAACTTATGTGAAAATAGCATCATTAAATATCTTGATACTGATAAAATTATTAATCATTCTTATAATAAAATAAAAGTTTAAATAAATGATTGTATGTATAAGCGTTCTATAAGGACGTTTTTATTTGACAATTTATGTTAATATTTATAAAATATATATACAAATAAGTATTGAGAGGAAGTATGAAAAATGGAATATAGTTATAGAACTAAAAATGTTTGTCCTAGAATTATTAAATTTAATTTAGATGGTAATATTGTCACTAATGTTAGATTTATAGATGGTGGTTGTCCAGGTAATTTACAAGCAGTACCAAGACTAGTAGAAGGAATGACTGTTTCTGAAATAGAATCTAAATTAGGTGATATTATTTGTGGTATGCGTGGTACATCTTGTGTATCAGAACTTACTAAAGCAGTAAAAGAAGCTTATGAAAAAAGTATACAACATATATAAATAAATTTTAAATCTATCATGATGGGAAAACTAGCTTTTTATTATATTAAATTTAATATAAGCTAGGAGATTTTTATTTGTAATTAATATAATCAACTGTATTTCATCGATTAATTATGACAAAATATGCAAAAAAAGATTAGTACAATAACATTGGTGACGGTTATGAAGAAATACTTAGTGACAATAATTGTCTCAGTTGCAATTGGAGTTATTATGGGGAAAGTCTTTTTAGAACAGTATGATGGTTATAAAGGTATTAGATTTACATCTAATACTGGTGAAGAAGTATATTTTATTAGATATGGAGAATTTAATACTGAATCGGAAATGGAACAAGCAACACTTACTCTCACTAGTTATATATATAATATAGTAGATAATAAATATAGGGTGTTTATTGGTATTACTAAAAGTGAAGACAATTTAATTAAATTATCTAATTATTATACTGCTAAGGGATATTCTGTATATACGGATCGTTATTTTATTAATAATAGTGAATTTATTAAATTATTAGATAACTATGATACTATTTTAGCTAGTACAGATGATTCAATGGTAATTGATTCAGTTAATGGACAGATATTAGAAAAGTATGAGGAGTTAGTTAATCAAAATGGTAGTAAAAATTAAAGATTTACCTAAAGATGAAAGACCTTATGAACGATTAGTAAAATTAGGGGCTACATATCTAAGTAATGAAGAGTTAATTGCTATCTTGTTAAAGTCAGGTACTAAAGAAATATCATCTAAAGAGTTAGCAAACATGATACTATCTAGAATGGATAATATTAATGAATTAAAGAATATTAATTATGAACAATTAAGGACTATAAAAGGTATAGGTATGTCTAAAGCTTGTATTATATTAGCAGCTGTTGAACTGAGTCGAAGGATTAATGAACCGATTAATATAGAACAGGAATCATTTACTTCTAGTCAATTAGTATATCAATATTACAAAAATAAGATAGGTAATAAAAAACAAGAATATTTCTATTGTCTATATTTAGATAATCGTAAGAAATTAATAAGGGATAAGTTATTATTTATTGGTACAGTTAATTTTAGTGTAGTTCATCCCAGAGAGGTATTTAAAGAAGCATACTTACTTAGTGCTAGTGCAATTATATGTGTTCATAATCATCCTGCTAATTACTTATTTCCGAGTCGTGAAGATATAGAGATAACTAAAAGATTAAAAGAGGTAGGTAATATTATTGGTATACCGATAGTTGATCATGTGATTGTTGGTGAAAATAATTATTATAGTTTTTTAGAAAATGGAGATATTTAAGCTTTTATTCAGTAGTTTTTTGTATTATAATATAGGTTAAGGTGATATACATGAAACAAAGACAAAAGAATAATAAAACTAAATATATCATTGTAGTTACTATAGTTATTATATTATCTATAATAGCTATGACTGTTTATTCTGTAACTACTAATCGTGAATTAACCTTTTTTGAAAAGGCAATTCGCGATAGTGTTTTATATGTAGGGGAGATTATTTATACTCCTATTGATTATATTGAACATAAATTGAATCATAAAGATAATAATATTAGTGATAGTGATAAACAAATTATAGAAAGGTATAAAGCTCAATTATTAGAGGTGCAAAAAGAAAATGAGGAATTAGAAAATTTATTACAATTAAATAAGTCTTTGTCACAATATCAATATATAAATGCTACTGTTATTAATCGTGATATGGGTTATTGGTATAATACCTTAACTATTGATAAAGGATCTTTAGATGGTATTGAACTTGATATGGCTGTAATCATAGATGGTGGTTTAATTGGAAAGATATCTAGTGTCAGTAATTTTAATAGTACGGTTAAGTTATTAACTACAGGGGATTTAATTAATAAAATATCAGTCAAAATAGAATCTAATGATGATTATATATATGGTCTTTTAAGTGGATATGATGAGAAGACTAATACTTATACAATTGATGGTATCAGTACTAATTTGGATATTAGTGATGGTGCCATAATTACAACTACAGGGCTTAGTAATAATTTCCCAAGTGGTATTTTAGTTGGGCATGTTAAGGAAGTTACAACTGATAATTTTGATTTATCTAGAATTGTAAAAGTTACTCCATCAGTTAACTTTGATAATATTAGTTATGTTATGGTTTTAAAAAGAGAGGCAACTTCATGATTAGCTTGATTATAATTATTTTATCTTTTTATTTAGAAGGTTTTATATCTAATTGGGTATCTAATAATGGTTTATTAGTACCAACTTTTACTATGATATCACTATTATTAATTTATCCATACTATAATAGAAATAATTTTGGATTTATATTAACTTCAGGTATTATAGGTGCTTTATATGATATAACATATACTAATACTTTATTTCTAAATACTATTGTTTTCTTAATTATTAGTTTATTAATTATAAAAGCTTATGATTATATAAATAATAATTTATTTAATACCACTATATTAAGTATAGTTATAATAGCTGTATATAGGATAATAACTTATTTTATTTTAGTAATATTAGGATATTTTTCTTTTAATGTTAATAAATTAATTGTGAGTTTCTATTCATCTATTTTACTTAATATAATATATACTATTGCTATTTATCTATTAGCTTCTATAGTTGCTAAACGTTTTCAGATTAAAAAAATGGACTAAAATTTAAAAATAGTTCATTTTTTTATGTAATTTTTAAGTACAAATGTTCGATAAAAATATTGACAAGTGATATAATAAATTGTATAATAAGCTTGTAATAGTTGAAGGAGGAAAGAAAATGGTTAAGACAACCACTGATAAAACATTAGAACAAGTAATGTTAGATATAGAAAAACAATTTGGTAAAGGAGCTGTAATGAAGTTAGGAGAACATGCCCATCAAAAGATTGATGTAATACCAAGTGGTTCAATATCTTTGGATATTGCTTTAGGTATAGGGGGTTATCCTAAAGGGCGCATTATTGAAATTTATGGTCCAGAATCTAGTGGAAAGACAACATTTGCTTTACATGCTATTGCCCAAGCTCAACAAAAGGGAGGTCGAGCTGCTTTTATTGATGCTGAGCATGCTTTAGATCCTCAATATGCAGCTAAAATAGGAGTTAATATTAATGAGTTATTATTGAGTCAACCAGATAATGGGGAACAAGCTTTAGAGATATGTGAAGCTTTAGTTAGAAGTGGAGCTATTAGTGTTATTGTTATTGATTCAGTAGCAGCTTTAGTACCACAAGCTGAAATAGAAGGTGAGATGGGTGATTCTCATGTAGGATTACAAGCCCGACTTATGAGTCAAGCTTTACGTAAATTATCGGGTGTTATTAATAAAACTAATACTGTTTGTATTTTTATTAATCAATTAAGAGAAAAAGTAGGGGTTATGTTTGGTAATCCAGAGACAACACCAGGTGGTAGGGCTCTTAAATTTTATGCTTCTGTTCGTTTAGAAATTAGACGTGGCGAGCAACTGAAATTAGGAACAGATATTATTGGTAATAAAACAAATATTAAAGTAGTTAAAAATAAGATGGCTCCTCCATTTAAAACTTGTTCAGTTGATATTATGTATGGAGAAGGTGTTTCCTTTACTGGTGAATTAGTTGATTTAGGAACTGAAGCTGGTGTTATTGAGAAAAGTGGAGCTTGGTATTCTTATAATGGTGAAAAAATTGGACAAGGTAAAGAAAATACTAAAGAATGGTTAAAGAAAAATCCTAAGCAAATGGAAGAAATTGAGAAAAAGATTAGAGCTTTTTATGATCAAAATGATGTAATTGATATTGGCAGTCAAGAAAAGAAAATGTAACCTTATTTTTTCCATTATATTTGAATGAGAAAGACTGTGAATAGTAACTGAAAGTCATACGATAGGATTAGAAGAATTTTATCCTCATGATAATTTTGTTGAGCATAATATGAGTGAAGCTTTAGAACAATTAGGTAGTAATGTTTGATTTATCATTATTAGATAAGCAAAGATTACAAATATATAATGATATAGATAAATCTTTAGATATTAATGATGCTATATCAAATAAAAGTATTAAATAGTTGTAAATAAAATGACTTGATAAAAAGTCATTTTTGCTTTATACTGTATAATATGGGAGTGGGAGAAATGATAGAAATTGAGTCACTCAGTGATTTTATTGATAGTGAACAATATCTGAAATTAGTGTCGCAAATATATGTGTTACTAGATTCATGTCGAGATGATTATGCTAATTTAGATAATTGGTTTTTTAGTCAATTTTTGAGTAAAATAGAAGATGTTGAGGCTGATGTATTATTTGTTAGACAAAATAATCAAGTAATAGGTATATTATGCTTAGAGCTTATGCCAAAAGCTCGTATTATTACCTTATTAGTAAAAAAAGAATATCGTAATCAGCAAATAGGCACTTCTCTATTGGAGACAATTTTTTCTATATTAGAGACAGATAAACCAGAGTTTGTATGTCCTATTAGTAAATTGGGTATGTATAAACCATTTATTCAAAAATATTATTGGCAAGCTAACAAATGAGAAAGCTTATTATGAGGTGTTACAAGATGGGAAAGGTAGTAGTAATTTTTAATATATGTATTTTGTTGCTATTAGTGGGTTGTAATCATAGTAAAGTTTTACAATGTGAGAAATTGGAAAAAATGAATGGATTAGATTACAATAACAGTATTAAATTAATATTTGAGGAGGATAAATTAAAGCAGGAGAATATGATTATGACAGTTAGTTTAGATGAACAGTATAATGCTTATTTGGATACTATTATGGTTAATTTTGAGAGTAATTTTCAAGAATATCATAATATAAAAGGTATCGATTATACTATGGATAAGACTAGTAATGGTTTTAAATTAAATTTAGTTTTGAATATTGATGAAATGGATGATAGTGCTAAAGAAAAATTGGGCTTTTTAGACCTATCTAGTGATTATGATAGTGCAAGGAGACAATTTAAAAATGAGGGTTATACTTGTAAATAGACCATTATTTTTGAAAAAGATAATGGTCTATTTATTGTTATACGATAATCTATAAGAAATTGTTTAGTTAATATTTAAGAAGTTTGGTTTTAATAGTTATGGTGCTGTACATAATAATATAAGATAACTTTAAAAAATTAATTTTTTATTAAATTTATAGGTAATTTATTATATTGTTTCTTTGATAAATATTTTTGTACAATTCCATATAATAAGAATCCTATCCAAACACCTATTATGCCAAGAGGTGTAAGTGATAAAATATATGCAGAAATAATTTTGATAATTGAACTTATAACATTTCTTTGAGCTAAAAATTTAAATTTTTTCATACCTCTTAATATTGAAAAATAATATGTTGCTGATATAATTATGTATGAATATAATATAAATACAGGAAGAACTTTTAGAAAAATAAGTTTAAGTGTTGGTTCCCTAAGTGCTATGAACATAATTATGATAGAAATAAATAATGCAATAATGGGTAAAATGAATGAACAATAATTAATTAGTTTTTTTGCTATAACTTTAATTCTTTGAATATAGTTTTTTTCACCCTTTCCATTAGCTATACCAATACTTATAGTTATACCATCACCTATTCCTTGTACAAATGTTTCGTATACATTATATATTTGAATTAATATAACATGCACAGCATATTCTAAATATCCCATTTTAGCAGCAATAAGATTAAATAAAAAATCATCAATTCTTGAAACGATTCTTTCAAAAAAATTCCACTTAAATAATTTTAGTATTTGTACAACGTATGATTTTACAAATTTTATTGTAATATTTTTAATTGAGTAAATCCATAAATAAAATAATAGAATGGTATCAATAATTACTGTTACTATAGCAACCCCAACTATCCCATATCCTAACTTAACTGCTAATAAATCTAAAATCAAATTCAGTATAACTGCAAATATTCTTAATTTTAATATATTTTTCTGATTACCTATTGTCCTTTGATAACCTGATAGGACTGTCACTAAACTACTTTGTATGAATCCAACTAATCTTATAGTTAAATATGTGATTGCTATAGCATCTACATTAAATAGTGGTGGAAATATAGATCGTATTAAATAAATGAAAATAATTGTTATTATAGAAACTATGATTGTTAAAATAATTGAGTTACCAACTATTAATTGAATTTTATTTTTACTATTTTCACCTAGGGAATTTGCTACTAATGTATTATTAGATAGATTAATTGTTGAAATGCTCATTTGCATCATATTAATAATTACAGACATTGCACCAAGCGCTGCTAGTTCTTTTGCCCCAACTAAAGATATAACTAATGTATCAACTAACGTCATTAATGTATTAACTAGATTTTCAAATGCTATTGGCAAAGATATTTTTAATTGAGATTTTACATTATCTACTTCTTTCATATTACCACCTAAATAATTTATATTTACAATAAAAGATTAATGGATATTGTCTTTGTCAACATGTCAAACCTTTTATTGGTAAATATAATCAATTTGTATATATAAAGGTATATTAAAATAAAAAAATAAAAACCGTTGGAAATCAACGGATTATATCAAAATGGTGACCCGTACGGGATTTGAACCCATGAATGCATGCGTGAAAGGCATGTGTGTTGAACCACTTCACCAACGG
>CANQEN010000007.1 GCA_947595045.1 uncultured Bacilli bacterium
ATTATTTATCACTCCTCCTATATCAATTCATTTATCAAATTTATTGTCACCAACACTATTTGACAAAGAACCTTTAATTTATAACATAAGGTTTACTTTCACTACCATCACCAGATGTATATAATTCATCACCACTAACATAAACTACCCAAAAATAGCGTGATGCTGTATTAGCATCAATTGCATGATAAGTTCCTGCACTAAATTGAATAGCTGAATATGTATCATCTGTTACTGAATTACTAGTCCATGACTCATCTAAAAATTGATATAAATAATTATAATTGCGACAATTACCAGCCAGAATACTATTACATTCAGGATCTAAACTAGCTAAAGAAAAATCGGTTGTATTAATTAAACTAATATATTGGTCATCTACTGTTTCAGCACAGTCAGTATTAATGTCAATATTTAAATATTTTCGATCACGCTTGCCAACACAAACACTATGAGCTTGCAAATGTTTTCTATTGTCGGCCTTTATTTTTTGATAATCCTTATTTAAATTTTCAACTATTAAACTATGAGCATAATCATTTAACCCAGAAGCCCGTTTAGTACTACTATTATATTTATTATCCCAAACCTTTTCAGTTTCCTCTGGAGTACTTTTAATAAGACGTAGTTTATTATCTTCATCTATTTTTATAATTCTCCAAAGAACATTACCTAATTTTACATAATTATTAACATTCTTACCTTTAAAAATATATTCATCTTCTATTTCATATAGTCCATCATTTTCAGTAGTTAACTGTTTATCAATAATAACTTCAGACAGAGTTTTAGTATGGTAATCAGGGCAAGAAATATTTGGTAAATACAAATAAGAGCCTCCATTATTAGATATTGTTACCTCACCAGTACAAGCCTCTTTAGTATATTTATCTAATGCTTTCATATAACCAGTTGCCTCTAAAGTTTCAGCTGAAATAATTGATGATGATCCTTCATCAGGAAAACCACTATCTTTTAAATAATTCTCAGCTGCTTTTATTAATTTATCCTCAGCTATTTTATAACCAGTCTTTTGACCAAAAATAGCAATAAAAATAATTACTATAAATACTATTACTAAAACACCAATTATACCTCCAAGCATTATTTTATACTTTCGATCCATATTTCTAAAAAAACTCATATAACCTCCTAATTACAATGACTAGATCCTTTTGTAAAGCAATCAATGCACTGTATAATACCATTACTCTCACTAACACCACTAGCCATTATACCAATCAATAATTTAGTTAAAGCTATAATAAAGAAAATAATAGCACCTATTGTTAATCGTTTGATAAAAGACTGTTGACCCTTTTTGATTTCATCCTCTTTACCAGACATAACCCCTTTAACCAAATCTATCGCACCCATAATTACTAAAATGACTGGAATAACAAATTGTAATACATTAACAACCATACTAGTTATTTCAGGCAACTTACTTGGTATATTATTAATAGAACCACAGCTTACTTTATCAGATAATAGCCAACTATTATCAGTAGTTGTACTATCTGATGTCTTTTGAACCATACTAGCATTACTTGTATTAGTCTTTATTTGGGTAGGGCATTCAGCTTCAGTAATAGGGCTACTATTAAATTGAAAATCTGATAATGTCCTATCAGTTATAGTAGTAACCAAGTCATCCCTACCATCTTGATACTTAATTGTTTGAGTAATTTTAGTTAAAGTTGAAACATTTCCATCAACATTAAATTCAAAATTATAATAACCAATATTAGCACCAAGATTTTCTTGATATGTGCAATTAACTGTCGAAGCAGCTACATTAGGTGTATATATAATAATTAAAGAAATTATTAAAATAAATATATATTTATATCCTTGTCTCATATTACAAACTGCCTTCTTCCATTTCTACTACCATATTAGTGCAACTGCTAGAGTCATTCAAAAAACAATCCATACAATTCATAATACCTTCTTTATTACTATCACCTAGTACTCCAACCACTAACTTAACAATAGCTAAAACAAAGAATACAATACAAGCTGCTACCAACCTTTTAACAAAAATTTTTTGTCCTTTCTTTATTTCATCATCATTAGAACCCATAATACCTTTTATTAAATCAATTGACCCTATAATAATTAGCGCTATAGGTACTAATATTTCTATAATAAAATAAATTGTTCTAGTAATAAAAGCTATCTTAGAAGGTATATCACTAATAAATCCATTACCACAGCTAATATAATCCCCAGTATTATAATTTTCATATACACTAGAACTAGAGCCAGAGCCATTAGTAAGTTTAATAGAACCTCCACTAGTGATACTACTACCATTATAACTTATACTACTAGGACAATCAGCTTTCGAATTAACCGAAAAAGTAACATTAACCTTACCAACTACATCAGTTGGTCCTGAGGAATTACCACCAATGGGATCATCTACATTCATAATTACTGAAGAAGTTGTTGAATTACCTACATCATCAACTGTAAATGTAATAGCGAAATTCTGCACTAATCTTCCTGTTGTACCATGGTAGTCACAAGTAATACTCGTACTAGCATTAATATTACGTATACCTAAAAAAGCACAAAAAACTATTAATAAAATAGTTTTTACCTTCTTATGCTTCATTATATCACCTCGATCACAGTTATCTTTGCCTATCAAATCCTAACTTAACTAAAAATTCATTTAATGCTTCATTACTTTTAGCTCGATCATCTAATGGAGGCATATTATAAAACATCTTTAATTTTGACTCATATTCAAAATCCAATACATCTTTAGAACTTAATAAGCTTTTATTTAATATAACCTTTTTATCTTTCATCCTCTTTAATAATTGTGGATTAGTCATAGTAAGACGATTTAGCTTTATAATTGATGGTTCAATTAAATAAATAATCTCGTCACATTTACTTTCGGCCTGGGTACTGCCATTTATATCGAGTAGTATTATATCAGCATTTGCATATTTATTCAACTCTGAATTTAAATTACCAGAGACAGTTGACACCAAATTACGATCTTTAAAATATGTAAAATCGGTTTTATCAACCTCAATAGCTACTACATTATAATTTTTAGCTAACTCATTACGCATCATATAAACAAGAGAAGTCGCACCAGCTTGTTTAGTAGCATTTTTAATACCTATAATTTTACCAGTCTTTGGCGTATCATATTTTTCAACTACTACCGTTTGGACTTGTGGTGTAGGTTGATTATTATTGGGTGCTACAACTACATTATCTAATTGATGAAATTGTGCTACATCACGATATGAATTAGGACTATTGTATAAATACTGAATACCAGCTAAGTTTCTAGTAAAATTATATATTCCCATCGATATTAACTTAGATATATAAGCTGGTGAAGTACTTTCATCAGAATCATCCAAAAGTAAAATAACTTTATCCATATCTAAAGAAATTGATAATTTTTGCAAATTTCTAATATCTTTATAATCTTTAATAGCTGTAATATCCAAAATCATTCGTTGATAGAAAAAATTTTTAAATGTACTAATAATCTCATCAACATCAAACTCACCATTAAGATTTTTTATGATATCTATACCTAAATTTTCTAACATCGATTGATATTTATTAGAAACAATAACATTCATTTAATCACCCTCTATATTCTTCTACTTTAATACTTAATTTCTACTTTTGTATCATACATTACTTTAGTTTCTCCGTATACAGGGAACTCCAAAAAGCCACCAATTAATGGAATATCAAAATGCATAAAAGTAGTTACTCCATAATACGGTCCCATTCCTTCAGCATTATACATATATATACAATAATGATATGAAGATTTTTCAGACACTGATGTAGGATAAATTTTTTTAATAACACCTTTATCATTCTCTTTTTTACATTCATGATTATAAACATTCATCGAATATCCAATCGACTTTAAAGAAGATGCTATTTCATTAATCACCACACTTTTTTTAGATTGATCATTCCAATCATCAGCACTATAGTTATATTTCTCAAGTGTATAAATTATCCTATTCTTTACCTTATAAGCTTTTGAATAACTAACAGAACCTAATAGTAAAGCAATCAAAATGGCTAAAAAAATTAAAACCAAGTTGACAATAAAAGTATTACCTATAGCTTCTCTCATATATTATCACCTACATCCCCCAAAGCAATACATTCTATAAGTTCTAGAAAAAATTGGTATTCTAAGCATCCATTGAACTACTGGAAATGTAAAACGCATATAAGTTTGAATTCCATATGTATAATACACATCTGTACTTGACACATACTCTGTATCACCCATAAATTCATATATACATACACTATCAGGCAATGCTGGGTCCTTAACCAAAGTTCCTTTAATTGTTCTTCCACCACGACTAGATTCCATATCTTTAGGGCAATTTATTTTAGGCTCTGTCTGATATCCAAAACTAGCAATAGCTTCATCAACAGAACGAGCTGATAAATAATTCCATCCTTCATATTTCTCTATAGCTTGTACCATCATATTATTAACACGATATGCTTTGTAATAGCTAAAAGTTCCCATAAGGAAAGCAAATACTAATACCAAAAAAAATATAATAAAATTTAACATGAATGTTGTCCCTATACTCTCTCTCATGGATACCTCCTAAATCATATTATAAATCTTTATTATAGTTTTTATAGATTAAAACTATAATAAAGAGCTACAATATTTGATTGTAGTCTTATATAATTAACTTTGACCAGCTGCGCTAACACAACTATTATAACTAGTTGAGCTATAATCATTACTTCCATTTGCTTTAGTACAACTACTATTTTTCCATACACCACCTGCATCGGTACAACAACTCCTTTTAGCAGAGTTTTTCATCAATGAATTAATTAATGGTGTTGCTACTGCTACTACTACTGCTATTAAGATAATAGCTACTACTGTTAAGTTTGCTTCACCTGCTGCTTCTTTCATTATTTCACCACCTTACTTTCTTCATTATTTATTATAACACATTTTAAAAATCTTTTTCAACAAAATTCTAAAATTGCATCATCATCATCATAGCCAATAACATAAAGCCCATGATGCCACCACCAGTCGAACACAACATTATCAATGTTTGATTTTCCATATGCTCCAAACGTTCTTTATAACGCTGTTCTCTAGCTTTATTTTGTAATGATGATACCGTTCTTGAAAACATCATTACTTGTTCATGCTTATCTTGTTGTGATCCCAAACCTAAACGGTATAAAAGACGCATCATACGCATTGAATCACGCACTGGATATTCATTAGCAAAATCAATATATGGTTGAATACTAGAATCACCTTCATCAATCTTAGCTACTAATCTTCTAAGACCAGGTCTAAATACTTCTGGAGCTGTCTCAATACTTCGACTTAAAGCTACTGGCACAGTATAATGTTGTACCAATATCTCTAAACTCTTTAAATAATATGGTAACATTAAATTGATGTAATGCAAATTAGCTTTATAATAGCTCTTTAATTGAGTATATGGCCATTTAAACGTAGCAAAAGCTGCAAATACAGCAATCAAAGCATATATAAATGACATTCTTGATAAAAAGAGAAATAATACAAACACACCAACTATTAAGCCGTCACGAACGCGTTTAGAAAACATAGCATTTACATCAATTTCACGACCAGGATATCTTATTCCTAATAAAAATTCATAGTCATCTTCCATCAATAATTTAAAATATGGTTGGGTATCAGATATAAATTTATTAGTATCTACAACTCTATTATAATTTAAAATAAAGATAATAATAATTCCCACTATTACAAATTGCATTATTCAGCCCCCACATTCTCATTATAGTATTTTTCTCCTCTAAGCAAGAAGAAAGTATTAATGGCCACTATTCCATGAAGTAACAATTGGATATACCATGTTTTTAACATCTCTAAATATTTATCAGAACCTAATAAGAATTGTACTAACATAACCATAAAATAAAGAATAATACCAAATTGCAAAAACTTTTTATGGAAAGTAGCACGATCTATTCTATCACGATATACATTCTCAACTAACAAGTCAATATCCTGTGACATATTTTCCAATGATTCAGCTGTATCTTTAGCACCCTCATTAGTAATCTGTAAAAATAATTGATGCATATTTTTTACCATATAAAAATCATATTTTGAACTCATAAAATCTAGTGACTGATCAATAGTACCATTTTCATAAGCCATATCAATCATAACTCTAACATCAGTTTTAACTGGATCTTCTAATATTCCTGAAGAATAAACTCCCTCTAAAGCCTTAACAAAACTTTGTGTAGTTGCAAATTCCATAATAGTGTTAGTTGTATATACCTGAACTTGCTCAAATATAAATTCACTATAAATACGCTTACAACGTAAATACGTTAAATATGGAATAGTAGAAACAGCTAATAGAGCATATATAATTGATATAATTAAATTATAAAAATATAAATATGATACCACACCAGCTGCAACAGCAAATACTACTATTTGTATTAAATACTGATGTACAGAGTATTCCTGACCCAAATCTTTTACTTTCTCACGAATTGTTTTAAATGAATATGGAGCAAATTTGTCATATATGAAATCGGTTTTATCAGCTACATATTTATATATATTCTCACCATTAGCATTTCGATAAATAACTATAAAAGCAACTATTATTACAACAATTATAAAAATTAGTGCTGTACCCACAAATATTACCTCCTATTCAAATATAATTTGTTGATTATCAGAACCACCAACTGAAGTAGCAGTTCCTACTGGATTACTAGTATTCTGATTTACCTGATCAGCTAAATTCGATAATCCATCATTCATTGTTTCATTTAATTCTTTAGTTAACTCATCAGCTGATTCACCATCATCTTCTTTATCATATTCCGGTTTAATAAACCCATCTGGTAAAGTAACTCCTTGAGCCTCTAAATACTCAATTAAATACTTACTTGGATTTTTACGAACAACTCTACCACTAGGTGTTTTACGATATAAAACATTATACTTAGCCTCGTTATCTTCAGTTACATAAAACTCTGTAACTTCTGCAATTTCACGAACAAACCTCTGTGTTACTTTATCTTGATAACCACGGATATAAACACCAATTTGGATATATCGATAAATAGACTTTAAAAATTGTTCAATAGATTGATTAGTTTCCAATAAGCTATACATACGGTTAGGAATACTAGCAGCTTTATCAGCATGGATTGTTGATAAAATATAGTGTCCAGATGAAATTGAATTTCGAACTGCCATTACTGCCTCTGCACTACGAACCTCTGATAATAATATCCATTTAGGATTTTGTCTCATACATGTAACTAATACATCAGAATAAGACGCAACATTATTAGTCTTCATAGCAACAATATCACGATGAGGAAATATTCGATCCAAATGTAATTCCAAAGTATCCTCAATAGTAATTAGTTTTTCATTTTCTATAGTATGAGCAGCTAAATACTTAATAAACTCTGTTTTACCTGAACCAGTTTCACCACAAGCAATAATATTACAATGCCCATGTACACACCTAATTAATAAATCATGAATATCCTCCGTAATATATTTTTCATTAAGTAATTTATTCTTCTCTAATCTAATTTTGGCTGGTGTTTTACGAATAACACAAGCAATACCATTACGGGCAATTGAATCATGAACAAAGTTCATACGTAATTCAGCACTTTCACTATCCAAGAAAGGATGGGCTGCATTAAAACTGTGACCAACAACATTCGAACATTGAAAAGCTAATTTTTCCATAAACTCGTTATTAATCAAAGGATTTTCAACTCTAAAAATACCATGAGATAATGTTTTTAGCCAAACTTGTCCACCATTACTATATGAAATATCGGTAACATCATCATTATCCAAATATTCTTGTAAAGCTCCAAAATCTATTTGTTCAAATATACTGTTATCCATATAACAAATTACTCATTTCCATTAGTATTAGTATTGTTATTATTAGCATTATTGTTAGTAGTATTATTATTGTCTTCATCGCTATTTTCAGCATTACCATCATCAATAACATCTGGCTCATTTTCTGGAATAGCTACAGTATGAGCATCAATATAATCTCTTAAATATTCACTACTAACTTCTATATCTCCCGTTATTGGCTCAGCACCACCATGAGGAACTACTACAATTTGAATACCAATTGAATTTAATAGAGTTGCTTTTTTCAACACATAATAGAATTCTTCAGTAACACCAAAGTACAAATAAGCTGGTTCTCCCGTTGTATCGGCACTCTTAAACACATCTTTTCCAGCACTATCTTTAACAGCTGTAATTTTCAAATTTTCAATTAATTTTCCATACATAATCATGCCACTCTCATCTTCAGCACTCATATATACATCAATATAATCTTCTGGTTGAATAGAATTAGCATAAGTAGACTCTAAATTAACATTAAAGTATAATGGAATTTCATCTGATTCCAATAAAGTTAACCAACTACCAGGTAATTCTTCTTTTTCAACTAATGCATCTGCATAGAACATACTTCCTTTAGGAATAGTAGCATGAACATCAGTATATTTTCCAACAATCTGGCTTTCGTTAGTTAATACATTATCGTTAGCCGAAATACTAGGGACTTCTATCCACTCAATATTTTCAGCTGTAACCTCAGTCTGAGGATCAATAGTATTAGCAGCTATTGGTATATTAACAGGATTTACAGCTTTATTAATAGTAGAACTATAACCCCAATATAAAATGCCTAATACAATAATTACACCAATTATAGTAACTGTATTTTTATTAGTAAAAAATCTTTTCAACGATATCATAAAATTATTCATATATTCTCTCCTCTCATTTTACCATTTCGTCTCCAATATAGCATCAATTCTATTACTTATCTCAAAACTAATTTGTTCATTAGTTAAGGTTGTCGTTGTAGATTGATCATTTTTCCCACCAGTTGAAACTTTTATACTTACCTTAGGTGGTTCTTCATTTATATCATAAAAATCAATCTTATATGTATGAGCCAAACTAGTATTTTCAGCAAATCTTCTTAAAAAGCTTTCCACAAAACGTTCACGATCAATTCTTACTGTTCCATCAGCTCTGTAAGCAGCCAAATCTAAAGCATCATACATAGCTGATTCAGTCGTTTCTTTTAGCAATTCATAATTATGTTCACTAGTATTAGTAACATTCTGAAAGAAGAATACTAAGAAGATAGAAGTAATTCCTAAAATAACAATCATAAGTCCCCAAAACGATTCTCTCATCTTATCACCATCCTAATACATTATTTTATTAATCTTTTAATATTCCCTTGCTTATCAATTCATCAAGATAGTCACTAGTACAATTAGTACCATTCTCACCATAGCAATGAATTTTTTGACGATTATTGGCATCTTTATAGCTTGTATAAGGATCTTTACCTCTATCACGATAATCATCATTGCTAGATCTAATTTTTAATATAGCAGATGGTGTTAAAGTAGCTGTATACTCTGGTGTTGAATCATATATATTAGTTGCTAATATACTATCTAAATCATCAACCATTGTCCAATTTGATCCTGGATGCCTACCACCACCACTTTTACCTGGAAAAGGATTAGCTAAATCAATGACACGATATACTATATCTAGACCATAATTATATGTTTCAGTATCATTTCTAGGGTTGCAATATTCAGCCGAAAAGTTATCTTCACATTCAGTTAAAAATATATCGTTTTCTATAGTAAATGGGCAAGTATAAGTAAATTCAGATTGTAAATTATTAAAATGTGATACCCCAGATGGATTATGACCAATATTACTTACTTTAACAGATAAATTATCCGTACCAGTACCATACGTATCAGTACCATAAGTACCATCATGTAATAGTAGTGATGTTGGTAATCCATATCCGATAAAGTGATCTAAATCATCACCATCATCACTTTCTTTTCTTACAAAAGAGAAATCATCTTTTAAAGAATACCATTGTAAACTTTTTGGATAATCATATTCATATGTTGCATTCCAGCTATATGTTACATTATCCCAAGGTAATACTACTCTTGATTTAGAATATGAACACATTGTTTCTGAAGTTGGAACACCATTTGAATCTGTAGTCCAATAACATCTGGTAGGAGTCCAAAATATCTGTGTATCAGATTCAAAATTCACTGAATTTTTCCATTTTACAATCTTATCATTTTTAACTAAATCTTCAACAACATTATAGTCTGATGAAATAGGATCTTCATATTGCAATTGAACTTTAGTAGACATAGTATAAGGTACTTTTACTTTTGATGCATATTTATCTTCTCTTCCTATAACACTTTGAATTTCACTTTCTGTTTGATTCTCTCCTTGATCTGAATAAAAGTACTTTTCTGTCTTATCTAGATTGCATTTTTTAGCTTTAGTTTCTAGTTCATCAAGTGTAGTTTGAGCAGCCATAGCCCATCTCAAATATTGTCTAGACAATATTTTGGCTTTACTAATACATGTAGATGGTAAACCACTACCACAAGACATGGTACCTGAATTATACTGAAGAGTCTTTTGCTCATCATTTTGAATAATTTTACCAGAACCACTTATACTCATATAGCATCTTGCCGGTGATTTCTCAGTTTTGGGTGAACACCATCTATTAAGCAATGAAGGATTATTAGCTCCGTGAAGCCATATTTTAGAAACTGAATCATTATAAGTCAAATCATATAAAGCATTATTATATCTATTCTTCCAACTATCATAGTTTGATTTATATTTGCATATTCTTTGTACATCAATAGTGCCAAATATTCCTGCATTTTCGCCTTGTGGTATCCCTTTACCCCAAAAGAATGTCTGACCAGCTCTCATAGTGCCTTTAATATCTCCTGAGGTTGGAAAAGTAGTTTGAAAAGTTTCTTGGCAATATGTTGGACAATATGTTGTATCCCCTAAGTTCAATTCTCTACTTGAAGCAGAGCCTCTACTACTAGAATATGCTATATTATTAAAGGTGCATTGATTCCAAGCCTCAGTATTGTTTACATCCCCATTACCATAGTCCGAAATCCATGTCTGTCCAGTATTACAATTATCTATACTAGGTTCAACATTACAATCTTCCGGAACTTCATCAGGTATAGGAGCACATTGGGCATAACCACCAGTTTTATCTTTAAATCTTGTATAATAATTATATCTATCTAGCATGGCATAATCATCACCACTGTATCTTGGGTCATCTCTGATAAATTGAACCCACACCCGGTAGGCAGCATTATCAGGTGAGATTCCCAAAGCATGCAAAGCATCTAACCTTGCTTGGCAGCTATCTCCTTGACCAAATGTCTTTAATGAAAACCAAGAGACATTTCGAGAATCTTTACTAGCAAAAACATTTTTTACGTTGGTAAATGATGACAAGTTGGCTTTAAGATCTATTGTTTCAGAGTCAACAGCACCCCAATCTTTGGCCTCACTTAAAATATTTGATTTAAATCCTTCAACATATGATCCAAACCATCCTTTAAGTGTGCCATCATAACATGAGCCACTAATTCCACCATCTTTATAGCAATACAAATAAGTATACCAATCAGGATAGCTACTATTATTTTTTACTTTAGTCTCTAACATTTTTGTAACTTCTGCTACTGTTCCAATCACTCCCAATTTTATAATATCTGCATTTTGAAGAATATAATAAGAAGCTAATTGTTCAAACTCTAAATAAATACCATCTAAATCGCCATTATTCACCGTCGTTATATCTGTAACATTGCCACGATTATATGTTGCATTGTATAAAATAGTATTTATAGCTTGAAGTTGCCCACTATCATTAGTTTCACTATACTGCGTTAGCCAATCAAAAAATTTAGGACCATTTAAAGGATTATTATAAGTTTCTATCCCATCTCCAGTAAAACCACTAGTTGAATATCCAAGACTGTCTGTCAACCCAAGTACTGATTTATATTCACTTTCACATATATTATTATCCTCTCCAGTATTAACACCATTTGTTACTACTTCTGATTTGATATGTTTACCTTTCCAACTTTCACTCTGATTAGCATAACAATCAAAACTATACTTAGAATTACCTTTATTGGGGATAAATAAAAAATTAGGGTCAAACCAATAATCTATTGATTGAGTATATTGGTTAACATTATCAGATATAGGATCATTATTACATAAAGTGTTAGTATTTTGATTATACTTACATCTATTACCGTTCTTATCTACAATCGTTATTCTAAAACCTGTCGATCCATTTCGATAACAGTTTCCAGAAGGACCACATTTTATAAAGCTTCCACCAGTTCCTGGAATATATCCTCCCTCTATGCTTACATTACTTACAGCATAAGTTTCATTGATAAATATAAAGGGCATTGAAAAAAATAACAGTAAACTGAATAATTTTTTCCTATTTTTCATTGTCTCACCTACACTTTAAAATCAAATCTATCTTTATGCCTTTTAAAACTAATTAAGCCAATTATAATTATAGTTCCAATTATAATTGCTATAATATATTTAATTAAAAAATTTAATACTCCTTCAACTACACTAGGTTTTTCTGGTTCTACAATTACTGGCTTATTATTTTTATAATTCTCTACTTTAGTCTTAAACTCATCATAATTGCTAGTAACTTTTGCCCATCTTTTACATAATGAATAATTCTCTATTCCTTTACATATTTCATCACCATAATATTGGTTATAGTTAGGAAAAGTTACATATTTAGTTGTAAGCATATTACCACTACATTCTTTATCACTAGAATAAAAAGTATAATTTATTTTTTCTATATTAGTATAACCTGTAATAGTAATTTCACCATTATTAGTATTACTATAATTATAAGTAATATTAGTACTATTATCTATAAAATAAATATCAGGAGTAATGTTATTAATAGTAACATCAAAATAGGCTTGATTATTATCAATACGATAATTAGAACTAATATTGATATTAGCTGCTAATGATTTCATACTAGATAATACTGTAACATCACAATCAACTAATGATCTAGCACTTACACTAATAGGTATAAATAATAGTAATATCAATATCATGCATTTCTTCATCGTATCTATCCTTTCTAAATTATAACACAAATTCTGTTAAATTGTCACTAAATATTACTAATTTAGATAATATTTGTAAACCTTATTACGCACATTAAAATTTAAACTAATATTTTGGGCTTCTTCTAATTCTTTATTTACTTCTATATAATAAATATCTTTATCTTTTTTCTTAGTACTTTTTACTTGTTTAAAATTAGTACTTTGACTTTTTTGTTTACCATTAATTTCATAACTAATAGTTACAAAATTAGAAAACAAACTATAAAAATCATTTATTTTATATGAATTAGTTTCTTCATCTAATGTAAAACTAGCATTTAATTTTAATAAGGCTTCATCATAATTAACATCACCATAAGTTGGTCTTAAATATTCTTTAGAATCTACACAACGACCATTTTTTAAACAAAACAAATAGTTATTTTCATATTGATCTGCTATAGAATAATCATTAATAGTTAAAGTACTATTTTTTAAAGCTGTACCATTAAAATCTATAGATTGACCAATTAATACTGTTTCTACTTCATCTGTTTTAGTTAAATCTTCATATTTTACTTTTACTAAAATAGTTTGATCACTATCAGTATCAGTTAATCTAATTTTCATTCGCTTATTTTGTTTACTTTTAGGTATTTCATATACTAATAAATAATTAGTAAAATTATTTTTTACTTCATTATTTTCATATACTACTCCTAAATCAGTAAAATATTCTTTATACTTAGCATTATGATGATATGTTGCATTTCCAATTATCAGTTCAATAGAGCCTGGTGCGAAAGGTGTAGGTTTGTTATTTTCATTTTTTACTTGTATATTAGCTATTAAAAAGACACTATCATCAGATATCATTTTCCCTTGTTTATCAGTATCAACTAAATAAGTATCCATAATTCCCATTGTAAATCCATTTACATAAAAGCTAATACCTTGTTTATTTACTTTAGTAAATATATTAATATTATTATATAAGTAATAACATACTATAGCTACTAATAAACCACTAGCAATATTTATAATAAATTTGTTTTCTTTATAGAAATATTTAAAATATCTAATTGCCTTTTTATATCTTCTAACTGAATCATTAAAATCTAAATCCAAATCCACTTCAAATTCTTCATTATCTTCTTGTGAAATATCTAAATCACTCATATCACGACTAAAGTCAAATTTTTTAAAATCAAAACCTATCCCTCTAATAAAGAAAAAGATTACGGAAACACCTTGAGCTATCATAATAAACATAAATAAATCATATACAGCCTTTACTGTTCTAGGTTCTACTATAACATTCTCCATCTGACCCATAATAGCTTGGCCATATAAATATACTGAAAAAGAAACTATATAAATAATGCCACTAATAGCATAAAATAACCTTGGTTTATCTTTTTTTACCATAACAGCTAATAAAATAATAGAAAATAGTAAAATAACAATAGACCATATAAAAATATATGGTGTAAATAATGTAGAAGTTATATTCTGACCTATTACTATATTATTTGAATGGATATATTCATTTAAAAAATCAATAATATGCTCTGTTTTTATCATTAAATATATAATAGCTACAGTCATAATAATATGAATTAATTTAAAATGTTTAATTAAAAAAGCATATGGTTTTCTAAGTACCATTCCATTCACCTATCTTTCTACTATCATAATTAGTATACCTTAAAAAGGCAAAAAAAAAAAGTTTTTTATGATAATCACTAAAAAAATAATCAAAAAAATAGTGTATAATTAAATCAATATAAAAAGAGCGATAATGTGATTATGAATTTATTCGAAAGATTTAAAGCATTAGAAAATCAAAAGATATAAAAGAAATTTGTAATACAATCTAATTGACAAAATAATATGTATCACATGAAATATTGGACTTATGTCAAGTTTTTAGACACCTTTTTTGAAATATGTTCTAAATAATTATTGATATATAAATCACAGTCATTTACTTCAATTTTTTCATTAATGCACTTCTTAAGAATTTTAATTTTTTCTTCTTCTGGTACATCAACCCAATTAAATATATTTGAAAATATTTCATTTCTAAATCTTCCAACATTTCTATCACCTCTATGCAGATACAACATTAAGATTATCAAAATATTGTAAGACATTACTAATTACTTCTTCTATTGGAATGTTTAACCAATTAACTTTTGGATCATTTAACATTGTTAAATATCTTTTAGAACTTAAAATTTGATTTAATCTTGAAATAATATCTGAAATATTATTTTCTTTCATTTTAGAATCATTAAATATTAAAATTTTCAAACATTTTTCTAATTTTGATTTATCAATTACCTCAACATTAATTAAATAGTAAAAATCAAATAAATCTTTGTATCTTGTAGATCTAAAACCAAGTTTTAATAATGACTTTAATTTTTCAGTTAAAATTTGTTCTTTAGAATTTATTAATAGATTAGCACTTTGATTAAATATATCTAAACTAAAGCCGTATTCATCTTGTTCAATATCAAATTGTTTATGAACACCTATATCTAACTTTGTATTTATACTATTACCAAAAGAATCTGAAAGTTGTATATTAACTCTTTTACCATCATAATCTTGGTGGTGTAATTTCTTTATTGAACCATTAATTTTAATTTCTATATTATCATTAACATTATTCAGTTTATCAATAAAATTTTTAATGGAATCATCATCTAAAGAATATTTAATAAAGTCTAAATCAAGGTCACGAGTTGCACGACGAATATCTTTAGATATAGAGTGCATAACAACCCCACCTTTAATAGTAATATGACTTTTGAAACTACTATTAGATATTTTGAAAAGTATTATATCTTGGCATACTTTAGAACTTGCATCAGTATAATCATAACCAGTATTTATATATTCATTAATTAATTCTTCTAAATTCATTTAAAATACCTCTCTTTGTAATGCTTCTGATAAGTTAAGGTCATTTTTAAAAAGTGACAAATATTCTTCAATTTTTTGCATGTCTAGTTCATCAACTATTTCCCTATAATTAGTTATAATCTCTTTATAATAATCAAAAGGTATTTGTTTTCTTTTTCTGATAAGTTCTACAAGCAGTCTTTCTTTGTTATAAATATTTACAGTACATTCATTAACTTTAATACTTTCTTTTCCAGCATTTAATACATTTTTATCACTAAATATTTGAACAATTTTTTCATTTTTGATAGTACGATAATTACTTGGTGTTGCAAGATATACTTTATTTGGTATTACATCCGTTAAATCATAAAAGTAAAAAGCAGAATCCATTGTTATAACACCTGATGGATATTTTTTAGAATAAAGAATTATGGGATCAACTATTTTTTTATTTGAATAAATCCCGTTTTCAATTTTATATATTTCTTTATTATCAATTGCTTTCTTGATATTATATCTAGTACCATATTTTTCTAAAAGTTCCTTGTATGAATAAATCATTGTTTTTCACCTCTTTATCACTTTAACATAACGTAGGGTAAAATTCAATAAAATACCCGACATAATGAAAAAAATATTTTTTTTAAACTTGTCCCTAACATGTTAGTAACATAACTTAATTTAACTTACTGAACTTATAAAAAAAGTTCAAGAAACACCGATAAATCCTCTATTTATGGTATCTAGCAAATTGAACTTTTTTATGTTATAATTAATAAACATAACTTAAGGGATGATTCAAATGAACATAATAAAAAAAAATAAATATTTAATCCTATCATTTATAATACCTATAATTATTTTAACTAGTGTTTTTATATGCAAAGGAATTTTTTATAAAAATATTATTTTAACATCAGATATGCATGAACAATACTACCCACTATTTAACTATTTATATAATGTTTTACATGGTAAAGCTAATTTTCCCTATACTTTTTCCAAAGGATTAGGTGGCACCATGTATGGTACTTTTTTTTACATACTGTCAAGCCCATTAAATTTATTAGTCTATTTTTTTAATGATATATCTCTATTTATTACATTACTTATTATTTTAAAAATATCTTTATGTGGATTAACTATGTTCATTTTTTTGAATCATAAATATAAAGAGAATAATTATACCGTTTTAATTTTTTCATTAGCATATGCTTTAATGGGATATAATATTAATTACTATGTAAATATTATGTGGTTAGATGGGGTTATTTTACTACCACTTATTTTACTAGGTATTGATAAAGTTATATATAATAAAAAATATTTATTATATATTATTTGTTTATTTAGTGCGATTATCGCTAATTATTATATTGGTTATATGTTATTTTTATTTTCCATAATATATTTTTTATATAACATCTATACCTCTAATAATGGCGATAATCTTATAAAAGAAAAGAAAAAATTAATTATTCATTTCTTACTTATTACGATATTAATTGGTTTTATGACTATGTTTATTTTATTACCTACTGGATTAGAATCAATGAATTATATTAGAATAGATGGACAAATAAAATTAATAAATCTCAAATATCTAGATTTATTATCTGGCACTTATATTGGTTTTGGTAATTTATCTAATCCTCTTAATTATTATGGCTTTTTAATTTACTCAGGAACTGCCATAATACCTTTAATTATTTATTACTTTACTAGTAAAAGTATTAGTAAAAAAGAAAAGAAAGCGACAGCCATTATATATATTATATTTTTATTACCTATTATAATAACACCATTAAATGCTATATGGCATCTCTTTACTTTTCCTCAAGGCTTTAATTATCGCTATAGTTTTATCACTACCATGTTCAATATTTTAATTGCCTTTAAATCCTTTAATTTAATGGACGGTTCCAAAAAAGCATTTAAATATTATTATATCATATATATCATTTGTTCTTGTTCCTTAATATATATTACTATTATAACTCCTGAATATTATTTTTATCTAAATCCTATTAAAATAATATTCACAGTAGTATTAATAGGCATCAATATTTATTTAATTATTAAAAAATATAAAAAAATGGTATTGGGATTATTAATTATAGAATTAATTAGCAATTTTATATGGATTAATGTTGAATCCGATTTAGATAATAAAATATATATTGAAAATGTTAATAAAAAAAATAACTTATTGTCACAATACTGTAATGATATAAACCGTTGTGAAAGTATAACTAGTTATTCTTTTAACGATTCTATTTTAGGCAACTATAATGGTATTTCTATCTTTTTATCTAGTTTAAATAACAATATAGTTGCTTTCTATAATAAAGCTATTGGCATTAAAACTAACACCAATTATCAAATATATCTTAATTATGATTATATTTTAGATACCATGTTAGGTGTCGAATATATTTTAGATACTAGAAAGACAGATAATTACACAATCATAAATACTTTAACTTTAAATAACAAAAAATTTAATTTATTAAAAAATGATAATGCTCTATCATTAGGTTATTTAGTAGATGATAGTATTAAAAATTTTAAAAGTTCTAAAAAAGGATATCCTTATCTTAATGATATTTTAGAAGAAATGGATAATACTATAGATGATTATATTAATGAAGTCAAAATTAATAAAATTAATGACTATCAATATCAATTAAATGTTAGTCAAAATAACTCATATTTTTATTTGTATTCAGATATTAATAATTTTAATATAAAAGACATAGTAAGTGCTGATGACTATGGAATAATTTTTTATAATACCAATGATAATAAAGTAACTCTAACTTTTGATCAAAAACCTACTACTGTTATTGCCTACGAAGTAAACATGGATGCTTTAAAGCAATTTAAAAATAAACGCACTGAATTAGTAATAACTAAAAACAAAGGTAATTACTTAAAAGGTACTATTAACGTAACTCAAAATAATAATATTCTATTTACAACAATTCCATATGAAAAGGGGTGGAATATTTATGTTGACGGGCAAAAAGTTCCATATTTCAAAGTATTAGATACCTTTATTGGTATTGATTTAAATAAAGGGTATCATTTAATCGAATTTAAATATAAAATTCCTGGATTATTTTTAGGAATAATAATCAGTATTAGTAGTTTTGGTTTATTAGTTTTACTAAAATATAGATATTTGAAATAATTACTTAGCTACGAGCAATTAAAAAATTATGAAATCTCAAAATAAAATATTTTAAAATTGAGATTTATCTTTACCTTTTTACCATTACTATAACTATTATATTGCTGATAACATTAATATTATAAATATAATTTTTCTATTTATTTTTACTATATAGCCTCTTTACCATATTATAATTTACATTCAAATAATGAATATCTTTCATCTTCTTCATAAATTAGATCACAGTCTTCATCTACCATTAAATAATTATATAGTGGAGAATTCCTATATATTAAAGCATAATTAAAATTATATTTTTCAAATACTTCCCGATATTGGCCAAATTCCTGTGCCTTTAAAAAATCACTAACGATATCCTTACCTCCATTAAATTCAGCTATATATACCTCAGCCCTAGAATCAATAAAAACTGGTATATCATAATATTCTAAATATGAGCCATAATTAAACTCATTATATAAACGTATATTATTGTAATCTAAATTTTCCTTAATATATTTTACTGATTTATCTGGATAATCCAAAGAAATCCCATAATCAAAAGATCTTAAATCTAACTTATAAAAACAAAAACAATATAATAGCACTAAAACAAATATAGAAAATATAGTTATTACTTTTTTATTTATACATTTCCATATATTAAATTTAAAATAGGGTATCTTATATGATTCACAATATATTTTAACTAGAATAGTGGGATATATTAAATACACATAAGCAATATTCCTACCTGCCATTAATGATAAGATAAAACATCCCAATAGTAACACTAAATCCCTTAACTTAATCTTAGTATTCAAAATAAAGACTATAATTAACATAGCTACTACTAATAATAATTCATAAAAATCATCAATTAAAACAGTTTTCTCCATTTCGAATATAAAAGTAAACGAATTATTTCCTAAAGCTTTTATGAAAAAAGTATATGGATAAAATTTAAGAGGAGTTAATAATCCTGTGAATATTAGAATAATAAAAGTTAATATTAACAATTTACTATTTTTAGGATAATCAATAACAAATTTTTTAGAAATTAATTCCCCTATTTTTTTATATTTATCCACTAAATATTTTATAATCATTTCAAATATATATGGCAAAAAGAAAATGATAGTCAATATCCACATTGGCATATGCATATTAGCAATGAGGATTGATATTAAAATTAAATATATGGAATATTTCTTATTTCCTGTAATATATAACTGATTAATTAAATATATTTCTAAGAAGAATAACAAGTAAGTCACTGTTTGAACTCTATTAGAAGCATATCCTTGACATATCCATAATGTAAACAAAGATATTAATAAAGAAATAATTTTATTTTTAGTATATTTCAAATTTATAAAATAAACTGTTATTCCTAATAATGTAAATATAAAAATAAAAAATAATAATACACCAGACATTCCTGCAAAGTAGTGAATAAAGTAAAGAATTAAATCATATAAAAAATGATGATACATATATAACAAATTAGGTATAAAACTAAAATGATCTTTGAAATCAACACCATGTTTCAAAATACTTTCACCAGTTTTTAAATCAAAAAAGAAATCATTTTGACAAAACTTAGGTATAACGGCAATAGCCAATATCATTATTATAAGTATTATTAAAATATTCTTCCAAGCAAATTTCTTCACCAATATCACTCCTTAAAACTTTTTACCAAAACCTAAAAAAATATTTGACATTTACATACCACAATACTTACCTTAACTATATTATACATATTTTTTCTATCAAAACCAATCCTTAATCAGACATAAATTTTTACAAATGGTACATTATATTCAATCAGGTATAGAAAATAAAATTTTATATGTTTAATTTGTCCATCTACAACAATACAATCCTCTTATTACATAAAAAGACCTATCAATAAATGATAAGCCTTGTCAATTATTTTAACTTTTCTATGACTATAGTTAAAATAGGATTAGCAAAAAAAAGAAACAGTTGCCAAACTATTAGTGTTTGGGCTAACAAGGTGAATTCCATTTTGTAACAGATTTATTAATTCAAATACATCATTATTTAAAACAGTCATAATTATACCATGAGCATTAATTCTAACTACAGGTTCCTGATAGTCCCATGTACTACCACCAACATAAATTGTCGGTTCCCCAACTTTTCTTAATCCAATACCTATAGCGTCTTTTTGTCCTGGATATATAGTAAAACTAGATGAATAAGAAAGATTTTTTAATTTTGGCTTTAATCGTTGTCATCCTTTTACTTATAGCATTACTTTTCATAATGCTAAATTAAAAGTGCACCTAACTCAAACAGTTTGAATTAGATGCTACACAAATTATTAGGTAACACTCAACACTACAATATTGAATGCTCCTTTTTTATTTTATGCAAGTTTCCTTGACATATTCAATATATCATAAAAAAAACGACTTTTTGACAAGTCGTTTTGCTTAATACCCAGAAATTTTCCGAGTTTAGTATCTACCTGGTGCTCGTGGTCGGACTCGAACCGACACGGTATTGCTACCAATGGATTTTGAATCCATCACGTCTACCAATTTCATCACACGAGCAACTAAATATATTATACAAAAAAAAAGATAAATAAACAAGATAAATATCACTTCAATACAACTTATTTTAAATTTAAATTAGTAAAAAAATATTTTTTAACTAATTTAATAAATCGGGGTATCTTTACTACTCATTTTTTTCTGATTGTAATTCTGTATATTTTGATAAAAATAAATTTTCTTCGGTTTGTCCCTTATTAATAATTTTATCAAAATTAATAACTGGCAATTCCTTAGTACTGTTTAAACCAAAATGATCTAAAAATAAATCAGTAACACCATATTGTTTGGGCTTACCAGGTAAACTGGATCTACCTTTTTCTTGAATTAAACCCTTTAACAATAGTTTTCTAACTACATAAGAGCTATTAATTCCTCTAATATCATCAATTTCAACTTTAGTAATAGGTTCATTATACGCAATAATAGCTAATGTTTCAAGTGCTGATTTACTAAGTGGGGTATTAACTTCATTATTAGTTAATTTTTGATAAAAAGATTTATGTTCAGGCTTAGTCGTAAATTTTAATTTATTCCCTAACATTTCTACTTGAATACCTCTATCTTCTTTTTGACAATCATCATAAAGTTCCCTAATACTTTTGCGAATGTCATCTTCTTTTTCATCAATAATAGCTATCAATTCATCTAAACTAATGCCTTCATTACCCCTTAAAAATAATAATCCTTCTATAATCGCTTTCATTTATTAAACTCCTTTGTTGTTATTATAATATCTTTAAAATTAGCATCTTGCTTTAATAAGATTTCTTTATGCTTTGATAAATTTAAAATGGCTAAAAAAGTTACCACCAAATATTGTTTAGTTTTATTATCAAGTAACTTTGTAAAAGATACTTGTTGCTCATTTTTTAAAATATCTTTAATTTCATTTGATCTTTGTTCAATTGAATATTCTTTTAATGTTATTTTAGTATTTAATGGTTTATGCAATTCTTGGTTTTGATAAAATTCAGTAATGGCATTTATTAAATCTTCAAGAGTTAAATCATAATTAGGTATAATTTCATCTTTAAATTCATTTAAATCACTTGGATCTTTGGTATAAACTTCATTCCTTATTTTTTCTAAATATTCTAAATTTTCAGAACTATCTTTATAAACTTGATATTCTAATAAACGATTAATCAATTGTTCTCGTGGATTATCTTCCATATCTTCATTTTCATCAAATGATTCTATTGGTAATAACTCACGTGCTTTCATTTCGATTAATTCTGCAGCCATTACAATGTATTCACTAGCTATATCTAAATTCATTTCTTTCATATTAGTAATATAGTCTAAATATTGATTAGTGATATTTACAATATCAATATCAAAAATATTAATATTATTTTGTTTTATAAGATGTAATAATAAATCTAGTGGTCCTTCAAAATCAGGTAAAATAAAATGATATTCCATATCTTCACATCCCAGTTTAGTAACTTAATTATAAACTCTTTTATAAAATAATTCAATAAATCAATATAATATTTATCACTTTTTTATTTGCCTGATTATATTGATTAATCTAAGTCTAATGAAATAACATTTAAAATAAGATCCTTTAATTCAAATAAATCAAATGCCTCTTTAGATGAAATTCTTAATATTTTTATATTGCTTGCTTCTAAGGCTAACTTTTTATAATTATCTCTAATTTGTTGCTCTTTAGTATTATGGTATTTACCATCTAATTCAATAACTAAAACAGGTTTATGACATCGATTATCTATTATTGTAAAATCAGCATGTGCTTTATTCTTTATATATTGTTTAATAAATGGATTTTGATTTAAAAAAGATTCATTACATACTAAGTCAGTTAAATATAACTTAGGTACACACATATAATTATCATTTTTCTCAATTATTAGTTGTATATATGAATACAATGCTTCTTCATACTGATTATCAAAATATTTATTTATTTTTTTATATCTACCTAGTTTATATAAATAATCAAAGCAACAGCAACTGTTATCACTAACCTTAGAACCATAAATATCAATATAATTTATTAAATTTGTTATATCACTTACATATCTAGCATTATCTGAAAAGAATTTTCTATCAATTACTAGAATAAACTTTTTCTTTGCTCTTGATACAGCTACATTTACTAATTCTTTTGTAAATAAATTATGACCTTTTGTTAAATGATATATACAAGCTTTATCATCATTTAAAACAGTTGAGAAATATACATTATTGGCACCTTTACCTTGAAAAGTATGTATTGTTCCAGCAACATGCTTATTATATTTTTCAATAAGAAGTTCCCCTTGTGCCTTAAAAGGAGTAATATAAAACGTATTAGTACAATCGCGACTCATCTCTTGAATAGTTTTAATTTCTCGTTTATTGATAAATCCATCACAATATTCAACCCCTTTAAACTTATCTGCATTTACAATACTCATAGCTCTATTATGACTTTTTTTATAAATAATTAATTCATTGTTATAATAATATTTATTACAAAAATTAATAATATTAAAATCACATCTATAATGTTCTAATAAAATTTTACTAGGAGGATCAAAAACTTCCTTTATAGTACTTAAAAAATTATTGTTTTCATATCTATATTTATCATCAATTGGATAATTAATCCTTTTAGTAGTTATAGCACTTAACTGTTTACTATCACCTACAACAATTAACTTTTTAGCTAAATATAAAAGAGGTATTCCTGTTAAAACATCACATTGGCTAGCTTCATCTATAATAACACAATCAATTTGATTTTGATAATTAATAAGTTTTTTAAAGTTAAATAGGAAACCATCTGCTGTAGTTAAAATTAAAGGAAATGTTTGAATACAATTAGCTATTAAATTATTATTAGTTGTTATCTCAATTTTTTGCTTTAAACAATATTTAAAATAATTAACTGATAAATGAATATATTCTTTATATATTTTATCTACTCTATTTTGCATTATTTTCAAATTATTATCTAAAGTTATTTTTTCATTTCTAGCTATTTCATTATCAATATAAACTTTAGTTAATAATGAGATAATAGCCTGTAATTTTAAATCAATATTGTTAATATCTATACAATATTTATATTTAATTAATATTTTTTCAATAAAATTTAATTTCTCTTTTCTAGCATATTTGATTAATCTAACTATTGTTTTAACATTAGCATTCTTTTTGGTAATTATCTTTTTCTCATCATCATTTAAATCATTTATAAAACCATAAATTCTTACTTTTTTATCAATAAACTTCTTTTGGACTTTTAATTCTTCCAAAAGTCTATTTATATTCATCATATCATTAATCTTAGGTTCTAACTCTTTCAATTCTGATTCTAATGCCACTAATTTAGCTATATCATCATTATTAATAGTAAGATTATTTAAACTATTTTGTAATGATAAAAACAATTCTGTTTCATTTTCTTTTAAAGCATCCATTATTTCTTTTCTTCCAAATCGTACATAGAATTGAGGTAAATCTGTTTTAGAAAATTCTTCAATAATATTATTTACAGCTGAATTATTTTTAGATACTACTACCACTTTCTTATCCTCTCTTATTAAATTGGCAATAATACTTAATATTGTTGTTGTCTTTCCCGTCCCTGGAGGTCCCTCAATAATTGAAATTTTATTATTTAAAGCATTTCTTATAGCTTGTTTTTGTGATTCATTAGATTTATCAACTAATATAGGATATTCAATACTAGTATAATCGTCATTATCTGTTTTTACCCCTTTTATATACTTCAATAACAAATTATCATTATCTACTGTGTATAATTTATCAAAAATTTGTTCATATAATTTTCTTTTTCCAATTATATTTTCATCTAATTCATCAATGCATTTTAAATAATATTCTGAAAACTGAGAAATAATAGCCTTATTGGGAGACATATTCCGTTTAAACTCTTTCTCTTTGTTTTTATTAAAAAACTCTATTTGAACAATTTTATTTTTATAAATTGACCCCAATTGACCATTATCAAAATAATAATTAACTTTATAATAACCAAAAGAAATAACTTTAATTTTATATGTTTTATCATTTACAGTTGTTATTTTTAATACTTCATTAGTATTTATTGCTTCTTGTAAATATTTTTCTAACTTCAAATTCATATATTAAATCCTCTTTTAATCACAAAATTTAATATATTATATAAGAAAAAATAGTTTTTGGCAATATTTGGAAATAAAGCTAATCTACTTCATATTCATCACATGTATTATCAACTATTTCTTCCATTAAATCTTCTATTGTAATAATGCACAAAACTCCTTATTTTGATAAACTAAACTAATTCTTTCATTATTTTCTTTAATATAATTATACTGAATAATTATTTAAAACACCAATAATATTATTTTTATTATTCTTATATACAGTAAGTCTAGTAAACATTGCTGTCTTTTTTTATAATGTAATAATTTTAAAAAATAGTCAGCGAAATAATCAGCTTGAAAAGGACTTACTAAAAAGCCAACTAAAGTAATAGTTATTTAAATTAATTATAAAAGAGTGATTATTTATCACTCCTCCTATATCAATTCATTTATCAAATTTATTGTCACTAACACTATTTGACAAAGAACCAATTTATCTAATTACTAACTAAAAATAGTATTAATAAAATTAATTATTTCTGTTATAAGGTCACTACTTTTACTTTTGGTAACTAATTCCTTACCCAATGTAATATCATCAGTAATTATGTTATCAACATTTAAGTTTATCATTTTATTAATTCCCTCTTTAGTATTAACAGTCCAACCATAAATTTGTTTTCCTAAGCCATGTATTTTAGATACCATTTCTTTAGTTATACTGGTTGCTTCTACACTAAAATAATCAGCTTTATCTAATGCAGTTATATCCCCAAAAGCTAAGCTCATAACATATACAGTAATAATATCTTCATCTACTTGTTTAACATTATATAAAACATCATATACTTGTGATGTTATCACACAAGCATCTTGAAAATTATATTTTTTTATTATATCAACAACTTGTGCTTCAAAATCTTGTTCATATCCAGTAGGCTTTAATTCTATATTAAGCTTGATATTATTTTCTTTAGCCCATTTAACAACATCTTCAAGTAGAGGAATCCGTTCTTTGCTAAACTTTTTATCTTTAAAACTTCCAGCATCTAATTTTAAGATATCTTCATAAGTAGCTTCATATGTATTGATATTGACACCTGTTACTCTTTTTAAATTAGTATCATGGGAAACAATAATTTGTTTATCTTTCGTTTGTTGAACATCTAGTTCAATCCAGTCAGCACCCAATTCTTTAGCGCCAATAAAAGCTATCATGGTATTTTCAGGATAATCAATGCTAGCTCCTCTATGGGCCGTAATTTCCATATTTCTAACATATTCAATATTTAAATTATATTCATCTTTTAAAACACCATGTACAAAAACAGTTAGTCCTATAAAACCCAATAATAAAAAACTATACTTAATAATATTCCATTTCTTTTTAGTAAATTTAGAATTTTCTTGTTTTACTTTTACGTGAATAATTCGTTCTTGTATTTCTTCTTTATGCTTATAAAATAAAACACTAACACAAGCATATGAAACAGCTATATCAATTATAGCAAAAAGGATAAGAGATATAAAAATAAATCCAATAATTATAGCAATTAGTGCTGATTCCAATATTATAAAATGATTAAACAATTTATCTAACAAAATTATAATAAAAATACCAATAATTATAAATAATAAATAAATAACAAATATTACCATCTGCATTAACAAATAATAAAATAAATCTTTTAAATGTTTCTTTTTAGATAATTTAGAACTATCTTTACAAGCCTCTTTAAACATTTTATCTTCTAAAAAATAATAGTGAATTGAATATAACCATTTTGATAATAATGTAAAGAGAAAAATGATTAATATAAAGTATATAATATTTAAAAAAGGATTATTTATGATAAAGTCCATTATAAACTCAGGTATTTTTATAGTAGATATTACACTAGAACCAATACCAATATTAAAAAAGGGAATTAAAAATAATAAATATATTAATAAACCAAAATTCCTAAGTTTAAATATTTTTAAAGATTTTTTTAAAGATATGTTCACAGCATCTTTAAGTTCAATTTGTTTGCCTTGTTTTGAGGCATCTAATAATATAATAATAGTACCTATATCAAAAAGAGAATAAAAACTTAGAATAAATAGAAAAATTATAATCATTATTAAACTTACAGGATTAAACAGAAAAGTAAAAATATTTTCAAAAGTTAAATAGTTAAATCCCGTTATTTTCATAATAAACTTAAAAGTATACAAAAATAATGGAGTAGCAATTAATAAGGTAAATATTTTAAAATATAATTCAAATTTAATAATTTTATTAGAATTTTGAAACAATAAATTTTTAACTTCCTTCAACATAAATATCACTTCCAAATTAAATTTTATTTATAATTATTATCTTATCTATGATAATATCACTTTTTATCAACTTTTTAAATAGTTTTGAACATATTTAAAGAATATAAGTTATTATCTTGTTAATAAAGCTACAAAGTGTTAAAATAAAAATAGAGAATAAAGGGAGGCAATAAATGGAAAATGTATTAATGGAAGAGAAAGGTCCAATTACTGATTCATTACTTCATAAAATGGATGCTTATTTTAGAGCTGCTAATTATTTGGCAGTTGGACAACTATATTTGTTAGATAATCCTTTACTGAAAAAACCACTTACAAGAGATCATGTAAAGAAAAAAATTGTTGGGCACTGGGGGACAGTACCTGGGCAAAATTTTATTTATGTTCACTTAAATCGTATTATTAAAAAATATGATTTAAACATGATTTATGTTTCTGGTCCAGGTCACGGGGGTAATGCTTTAGTAGCAAATACTTATTTAGAAGGCTCATATAGTGAATTTTATCCTAATGTTAGCCAAGATATTAATGGAATGAAAAAACTATTTAAACAATTTTCATTCCCCGGTGGAATTTCTAGTCATGTAGCACCAGAAACACCTGGTTCTATAAATGAAGGTGGAGAATTAGGCTATTCATTAGCTCATTCTTTTGGAGCTGTCTTTGATAATCCCAATTTAATTGTAACTTGCGTAATTGGTGATGGTGAAGCTGAAACGGGTCCATTAGCTACTTCTTGGCATTCCAATAAATTTTTAAATCCTATCCATGATGGAGCTGTTTTGCCAATATTACATCTAAATGGATATAAAATTAGTAATCCAACTATTTTTTCTAGGATAACAGAGGAAGAATTAATTAAATTTTTTGAAGGCTGTGGTTGGCAACCATATATTGTTAATGGCAATGATACAATGGAAATGCATAAAAAAATGGCTACTACTTTAGATCTAGTTATTGAAAAAATTAAAACCATTCAATATCGAGCTAGAAATAATGGTATTCATAATCGTCCTAAATGGCCTATGATAATTTTAAAAACCCCTAAAGGTTGGACTGGTCCTAAAGTAGTAGATGAAAAACAAATTGAAGGTACATTTAGAGCTCATCAAGTCCCAATTGATATGTCAAAGCCTGAACATTTATCATTATTAGAGAATTGGTTAAGAAGTTATCGACCTGAGGAATTATTTGATCAAAATGGTAAACTAATAGCTGAATTACAAGCATTAGCCCCACTCGGTAATCAGAGGATGGGTGCTAATCCTAACGCTAATGGTGGATTATTATTAAAAAAATTAATTTTGCCAGACTTTAGAGATTATGAACTACAAATAGGCCCTAAAGGTAGTGTAGAAGCTAGCGATATGATGGAACTTGGAAAGTTTGTTAGAGATATATTTAAATTAAATAAAGAAAACCGTAATTTTCGTATTTTTGGTCCAGATGAAACTATGTCTAATCGGCTAAATCATGTATTTGAAGAAACAAATCGAAGTTGGAATGCCAATAGATTAGATAATGATGAATTTCTTGACTCAGACGGAAGAGTTATGGACTCTATGCTTAGTGAACACATGTGTGAAGGATGGTTAGAGGGATATCTTTTAACTGGTCGACATGGATTCTTTGCTAGTTATGAAGCTTTTATTCGTATAATTGACTCTATGTTTAGCCAACATGCTAAATGGTTAAAAGTAACTTCTGAAATAGAGTGGAGGCAAAAAATAGCTTCACTTAACTATTTATTATCATCTAACGTATGGCAACAAGACCATAATGGCTTTACACATCAAGATCCTGGCTTTTTAGATCATGTAGCTAATAAAAAAGCAGATGTGGTAAGAATGTATCTACCACCAGATACTAATTGTCTATTATCAGTTTTTGATCACTGTATAAGAAGTAGAAACTACGTTAATGTTATAGTAGCATCTAAACATTTAAGGCCACAATGGTTAACTATGGATGAAGCTATAAAACATTGCACTCAAGGTATTAGTATTTGGCAATGGGCTAGTAATGATCAAAATAGTGAGCCAGATATAGTATTAACTAGTTGTGGTGACACTCCAACATTAGAAGCTTTAGCAGCCATTACTATAATGCATCAATACTTGCCAGACATTAAAATAAGATTTATTAATGTAGTAGACTTAATGAAATTGCAATCACAGTCTAAACATCCACATGGTTTAAGTGATGAAGAATTTGATACATTATTTACAAAAGATAAGCCAATTGTATTCGTATTCCACGGTTATCCTACTTTAATTCATGAATTATTATACCATAGACATAATAGAGAACTATTTGTAAATGGTTATCAGGAAGAAGGAACTATAACTACTCCATTTGATATGCGAGTTCAAAATAAAATAGATCGTTTTAATCTTGTAATTGAAATGTTAAAACATTTGCCACAATTAGGAAATAAGAGTGCATATTTATACCAATTAATGCAAGATAAATTAGTTGAACATAAACAATATATAAAAGAATATGGTACAGACTTACCGGAAATTGTTAATTGGAAATGGGAAAAGGATATAAACATTTAATTTCGTTCATATCCTTTTATTTTCCAAATCTTTTTTCCATTTTATTTCATTCTCTTGAAAAATATCTACACCATAATAATTAAGCGTTTCAATATCAGCTTTAAATATTGTCTTAAAAATTCAATTACTTCTTTTGAATATAGTAGAATGTTTTGCCCTTTGTTTTCAAATCCTCTGCCATACCTATAAAATTTACTCTTTAATTTATATAAAATAAACAACCTATTATTGAAGTAGTAAGATAAAAGTGTACACAAAAAAAGTGTATACTTTTATTTTTGATATAATTAAGATAAGGAGATGA